>NZ_JBELKF010000216.1:1209-3043 GCF_042089775.1 Palleronia sp. | reverse complement strand
CTCGAAGAGGAGCTGAGCACAGCTCGTGTCGACCTCGCGACGCTGAATGCCAACCGGCGCCCGAACGCGGCCCGTGTCACGGCGCTCACCGAGAGGATCGGTGTGCTCGAGGCCGAGATCGCCCTGCAGCGGCGCGAGATCTCCGGCGGCGCCGGCGTCCTGTCGCTCTCGCGCGCCCGCAGCGAAGTCGAGATGGCGCGAGGCGAGGTCGAGACGCGGCGCGAGATCCTGACCGAAGCCATGCGGCAGATGGAGACGGCGCGGGCCGCCGCGGCGCGCCAGTCGCGCTACCTGGCGGTGAGCGTCGAGCCTCGAGCCACCGATGAGCAAAGCTGGCCGCAGGCGCCGCGCGACACGGGGCTCGCGCTCCTTGTCATCCTCGGGCTCTACATGGCGGGTGGCGTCACCGTCTCCGTTCTGCGCGAACAGGTGAGCGGGTGACCGCTACCCTCGATTGAGGGACGCAAGGTTCTTGTTGACCCGCCTCCGGTTCGACACAGTCTACAATCCACGATTACCCGAATGAGCAAGGCCGTCCCGCCGAGGCCGCCCATCCGTCCAGGAGGATCCGACGTGACCAAGTGCCGCCAGCTTGACGATTGCGTCAGCCCCGAAGGCGAGATCGATCTCGCCCTGCTCGCTTGGGCGCTTCATCTCGATCCGGAACAGCTCGGCGGCCTGGCCGGGAAGCCTCTCGCGATCCGGTCGGCCTACCTGCTCGCCTGCCGGGTGCGGCCCTGGCTGGCGTCGAATGCCGAAACCGGTCGCTGGCTCACCGGGACCGCGCTGACAGGTTTGTCAGGCATGACGCCGGTGGCCGCGCTGGCCGCAGGGCATGGCGAGGAGCTCCTCACCGGCCTCGGGAGACCGTTGCCGGAAATGGAGGTCTTCGCGCCTGCGACCATGGCCCTCGCCGATACCCGCGACGAGCGGGCGCCAGAGCGGATGTGATCCGCGGGTCAGCCCGCGGAGCCTTGCCCGGCCAGGAGCAACGTGCAGGGGATATCGTCTCCCGCCGGGTCCAACAGGCTCACCTCCCCGCCTGCTCCGATCCGAATATCGACCATCAATTCGCCCGACCGACGATCGCGGCCGCTATTGCGCAGCGCGCTGAACGGGACGTGGTAACAGCCTCGCGGGAAGCGGCCCTCGGGGGTTGGCACGAGCACATCGAGCGGTCTAATGGGCACCTGCAGGTGAATGACATGTTCGTCGCGCCCTCGGGCGGCACGAGGACAAGGTCCCTGTGGATAGAGGGCGCAGCGAACCAGCTCGACCGACCGCCCTGAATAAGTCCCACGGTTCCGAAGACGGGCATCCTCTTCCGGGGATCGACGAACAGGACCTCTATCGTCTGCCTCGGCGGCACCGTGTCAGGCTCCATCTCGGAGCCGTGTCCTTCGAGAAGCCAGAGGGGCTCGCGATGCAGGGCGCGGGCGAGGGACTGGAGATGCCGCTCAGAGGGAAGGCTCGCCCCATGGAGCCAGCACGACACAGTTTGGGTTGAGGGCGCTGAATACCCAGGCACGGAGAGGACGGCGGTCAGCCAGGCGATGAGGCCTTTTCCGTCCTTCGGGGCGTAGGGCGCCGTGAGGGCCGCGCGCAGCACGCGATCCCGGAAGGCGGGATGGATCGGTGTTTTCGACCCTGCGCCGCGGCTGCGCAGGGTTAAGTAGTTCGAGGGGTCGTTGAGCGACACCGGCATCTCGCGAGCAAGCTCGCGGACTTGGCGAAGGCGTCTGGCGAAGCCGTCGGATGAAACGAGAGATTTCAGGTCTGGCAATTCAGGCGACCCGGAAGACGAGATCGACGCGGCGGTTGTCGCGCTGGCCTT
>NZ_JBELKF010000216.1:0-1199 GCF_042089775.1 Palleronia sp. | reverse complement strand
CGTTGCGCGCCACCGGGTAGGCCTCGCCGAGACCGGTCGCGACGATCCGCGACAGCGGGATGCCCCGGCTCATCAGCGCGGCCTGCACGGCAACGGCGCGGCGCTCGGACTGGACCAGCGCATGGCTCGGGCGGCCGTCGGAATGCCAATGGCCGAGGACGTCGAGCTTCACGCGCTTCTGGCGCAGCATCTCCGCGGCGATCCGCTCGATCCAGCCCATCGCATCAGGCAGGATCGCATCGGAGGGATGCTTGAAGAGCATCGTCTCGGACAACATCGCGAGCACATGGCCGGGCTCGTAGAAGACTGCGGCGCCGGAGCCCTTGAGGTTGCGGCTCAGGCGGTCGGCCTCGGTCGACAGGATATGCCGTCCGACGACACCGACCGGCTCGCTGTGGATGTAGCCCCGCGAGATCTCGACCAGAGAGCCCTGCGGCGCGTAATACGGCAGGTGGGTCACCTTCATGGGCGCCTGGCCGGGCAGCGCGGAGGCCGAGCCGGCGATAGCCAGGCCGGCGATACCGGTCAGCAGGCCGCGACGGGAGATGTGGGTCATGTATCGATCCTCGTTGTGGGGAATGGGCGCGGCGTTCAGCGCATGGAGATGACGATTTCGCCGGGGCGGGCGAAGCGTCGGTTGATGGTGCGGACCACGGTGCCGACATCGACGAGGGCCCGATTGCCCGCGATGCCATCGTAGTAGGAGCGGCCTGCCTTCTTGCCCGTGGCCACCGGGAAGGCCGCCCAGACCTGCGCAAGGCAGTTGGCGATCTCGAGCTCATGCTCGTGCGCCGCGTAGAAATCGCATTCGGCCATCAGCAGGCGGGCGAGATAATCCTGCACGTTACGGTCGAAGAGCGCGTCATGCGGCAGGTCGCTCGCTTCGACGAGGCGCGACAGCGTCTTGCGGATGAACTGGTAGCGGCCGACGGCGGAGGACTCGGACCCGGCGGCGACCATCCGGTTCTGGAAGGTCATGACCTCGCCGATCGTCATCTGTGTGAGCGGCATCGGCGGCTTGATCGTGGCCTTGCGATAGATGTCGTCGTAGCCACGCGGCCCCTCGTAATACCCGATCAGCTCGAGCATGGGCCTGTCGTTCACGTCCAGCGTGTCCGCCTGCGCTTCCGGCACGGCAGTCAGGGTCGACATGATCATGGCGGCGCCCATAAGGAGGCCGAGCATTGCGGGCTTCATCG
>NZ_JBELKF010000067.1:0-18511 GCF_042089775.1 Palleronia sp. | reverse complement strand
CGGTAAGCCTCGTCTCGGGTCAGACAGCGGCGGGATCACCCCGGCGCGCCTCGGAGGGCAGCACCCCCGACCACGCGCGAAATGCCGTTGAAAACGCCGCCGGTCGCGCGTAGCCGGCGCGCCACGCGACCGCCTGGATCGGCAGACCACTATGCAGGTCCTCGGCCGCACGCTGCAGTCGGGCCGCACGGATCCACCGCTTGGGCGGGACTCCGTGCACCTCGCGGAACATCCGGTCCATCGTGGCAAGGCTGACCGAACCCGCCGCCGCCACCCGGTCCAGCCGGGGCATCGGCCCTGGGGCAAGCGCCGCCTGCTCCATGCGGTGCAGCCGATCGCGCCGGGCGGCATCGGCGTGATCCCCCGCCCGCGCCGCCATCTCTGACCAGAGCGCCAGTGCCGCGGAATGCAGCGCAATACGCGACGCGTCGGGATCGAAGAACCGCCGCGCCGCCGCAAGTTCGCAGGGCGAGGCGACGAAGCTCTGGCACGGGTCCGGCGCCAGCGACAGGTCGTAGCGCGCAAGCCATCCGGCACTTGCCGCAAGGCTCAGCTTGCGGATGCGGGTGCCCTGCTCGGCCCGCGCGCGGAACGGGCATCGCTTGTCCGTTACCGACAGGATCGCGCGGCCCACGCCGTCCGCAGGCGCGCGAACCGGTAGCCGGCAGTCCCCGACCCAGATCGCGACCTCGCCCTCGAGGACCAACTGGATCGAGGCCAGCGGGTTGCGGACCGAGCGCACCTCGAAACTCTGCAAAACCTCGCCGTCGAGCAGGTTCGCGTTCAACCCCTCGTCCAGCGCGATCCGCTTGCGGATTCCGTCCAGCACCGGCGTCTCGGCCCTGACCGTGGCGCCGAAGCTCCCGGCCGGGGCCCTCGTGCCCTCGGCGAAATCGCGAATCCTGATGAGCATTGCGTCTCCGGAAATGAGGGGCCGGCGAAACGAATTGAGAGGAACGCGTACGCCGTTCACCTGCCCCGACCTCACGCATTCGTATATTTGCCGATAAAAATAGTCAATTAAACGAGGGGACACGGGATGCGTTCATCCGTTCTGAAACTCGCGCTGCTGGCCAGCGTCGCGCCGATCCTGCCAGCGACAGCACAGGACCAGGACCTGGGCGAGATCGTCCTGCCGGGCGCGAGCTACGAGACCGAGGACACCGACAGCTACGCGACGGACCTGGTCTCGGTCGGCGAGAAAAGCGCGATGGACTGGCGCGACGTGCCCCAATCGACCACGGTCATCACAAACGAGCAGATCCAGGACGGCAGGTATACCGCGCTGGAAGAGGCGCTCGACGATGCGCCGGGACTTCTGGTGCTGAACAACGACGTGGGGCGCTCGTCTCTGTTTTCGCGCGGCTACGAGTTCGACTACCTCTATTTCGATGGCCTGCCCGCGCCCGTCAGCTCGATCTACGGCACGCAGCCCGACCTTGCCATCGTCGACCACGTCGAGATCCTGAAGGGTCCCTCGGGTCTGTTCATCGGCACCGGCGAGCCTGCGGGCTCGATCAACATGCGCCTGAAGCAGGCCCAGCCCGAGTTCAGTGGTTCGTTCACCTCGCAGATGGACAGCAACGGGCACGCACGGGTCGAAGCCGACGTGACCGGCGCCCTGAACGAAAGCGGCACGCTGCGCGGCCGCGCGGTCGTCGCTTATGGCGACGGCGACGGCTTTGTGGACAAGCAGGAGAATGGCGTGGCCGTGGCGTATGGCACGTTGGCTTGGGACGTCACGCCAGAGACCACGCTGACCTTCTCGGCCAGCCACCTCGAGCGTGACATCGCGCCCTTCAACGGCCTACCCACAGACGCCGAAGGCAACCTTCTGTATCTCGACGCCGGCACGACGACGGCCGCCGACTGGAACGACTTCGACAATAAGGTGGACGATTTGACGTTCGCGGCCGAGCACCGTCTGGGCAATGGCGGGCGCCTGAAATTCTCGATCCGCCAGTCGCACCAGGAAGCGGACTTCGTCTATGCCTATGCCGGCAGTGCCGCGGACGAGAACAACGTGATCTCCTCCCTCGCCTATCTCGGTCGGCAGTTCGAACAGGACTCGACCGCGCTCGACGCTCATGCCGAACTGCCCTTCGCCTTGGGCAGCGTGACCGGGACGGCGCTGGTCGGGATCGATCATCAGCAGGTGGACTCGACCACCGCAACCGCACGGGGCAAGATCGGCGGGTCCTTCGACCTCGACGATTGGGACGTGAGCGATGTCGAGCGCCCGGACTTGGTCTATTCGACGGTGCAGGACAGCGAATACACCGCGACCGGCCTCTATTCGCAGGTGCGGGTCAATCCGATCGCGCCGCTGACGCTGATCGGCGGGGCGCGGCTGACCTGGTACGACAGCACCACCGTCGTGAATGGCGGCACGCCCACCGAGATGCAGGAGGACGCGCATATCACGCCCTTCGTCGGCGCAACCTATGACATCAGCCCCAGCGCCACGGTCTATGCCAGCTATTCCGAGATCTTCCAGCCGCAGACCAACGTGGACGAGAAGGGCGACACGCTCGACCCGACCGAAGGCCAGCAATACGAGATCGGTGTGAAGGCCGAGCTTGGGTTCGGGCTGAACGCTTCGGCCGCGCTGTTCCGCCTCGACCAGGTGAACCGCCCCGTCGCGGTGGTCGGGCAGAACTACTATGTCGCGGACGAGGAAGTCCGTGCGCAGGGCGTCGAGATCGAGGTGGCGGGCGAGGTCGTGCCGAACCTGCACCTTTCGGCCGGCTATACGTTCACGGACACCGAGATCACCGAAGGTCCGAGCGCGGGCGAAGTGTTCTCCGAGGTCACCCCCGAGAACATCTACAAGCTGTCGGCCATCTATGACGTCGAAGGCGGCGCGCTCGACGGGTGGAGCTTTGGCGGGCGCATCCGCGGGGTCAGCGACTTCTCGTCCCGCGGCATCGAGGCCCCGGGATACGCGGTCGTGGACCTGAGCGTGGCTAAGGACATCTACGGCTCGGAACTGCGCGTGGGCGTCGAGAACGTGCTCGACAAGGGATACTACACCCGCGTCGGCTCGACCTCGGTCTTCAACTTCCGTGGCGAGCCGCGGACCCTCACCGCGTCCCTGACCACGCGCTTCTGACGCGCGTGGCATGACAGCGGTCCGGCCCGAGCGTATCCCGCGGGCCGGGCCCTTTTTTGCTTTCGCCTCAGCCAGCGACCAGTCGTGGTCCGCGGCTCGCCCCAGCCGCGGCACGGGGAAGCGACACGATGATCATCGCGCATCCGCTCACGCCCTGCTCCGCAATCGTCGCCGCCAGGTCCGCGGCCGTCGTGCGAAAAGTCGCCTCGCCGGGTTTCGTCGCCGATGCGACCACGGTGACCTGGGCCGCGCCGGACACGCCCGCTTCGATCATTCGCGCCGCGATCCGGTCCGCGCCGGCCGCCGCCATGTAGAAGGCCAGCGTCGTGCCCGGCCGGACATGCGGGGCAAAGTCAGGGAGGTCTCCCTCTTCCCGCAGCCGTCCAGTCGTCAGCACGAGCGTATCCGTCTCGCCTCGCGCGGTCAGCGGCATCCCGGCCGAGGCTGCGGCGGCGCAGGCGGCCGTGACGCCGGGCACGATCTCGCACGGGACGTTCGCGGCGCGGGCGGCGTCCAGCTCCTCGGTCAGGCGGCCGAAGATGCCGGGATCGCCCGATTTCAGACGCACGACCCGGCGCCCCTTCTGCGCCTCGGCGACGATGGCCGCGCTGATCCGGTCCTGCGGCCAGGCATGGGCGCCGACGACCTTGCCGACATAGACCCGCTCGGCATCGCGGCGGGCGAGTTCCAGCACGTCTTCCTCGACCAGGCGATCGTAAAAGATCACGTCGGCCTCCTGCAGGCGCTGAACGGCGCGCATCGTCAGCAGATCGCGCGCCCCCGGCCCCGCACCGACCAGCGCGATGGAGCCGCCGCCGTGTTCGCCCGGCGCCGCGCCCTTGGCGATCGCCTCCTTGATCCGTTGCGCGCCCTCACGCTCCGCCCCGCGGGTCCAGAGCCCTCGAGGTGCGTCGGCGAAGACCCAGCGCCAGAAGGCACGCCGCCCCTCGCGCGGGACACGCTGCGCCACGCTGTCCCGCATCCGCCCGGCGAAGGCAGCAAGCCCGCCTAGGTTCGGGGGCAGCATCTCTTCGACCTGGGTCTTGATCTGTCGCGCCAGAACCGGGGCAGTTCCTTCCGTCCCGATGGCGACGACGACGGGATCGCGATCCACCAGGCTGGGCGTCGTCAAGTCACAGAGCGCGGGCTGGTCCACAACGTTCACCGGGCAGTTAGCCGCCTTCACGAGCGCATGAAGGCTGGCGTCCAGCCCCGGGCAACCGGTGGCGACGAAGGCCATCGCGGCACCGCGAAACAGCTCGGGCGTGATCGCGCCCGTGTGCTGCGTGGCCCGCCCGGACGACACCAATGCAGACAGTTCGGGGTCAAGCTCGGACGCCGCCAGCACAAGCTGCGCGTCGGTCTTGAGCATCAGCCGCGCTTTCTGCGCCGCCTGCTCGCCCCCGCCGGCGATGACGACACGGCGGCCCGTTGTGCGGATGAACATGGGAAAGCTGTGCATGGCGTGGCTCCGGTCAGGCGGCGAGGTCGCGGGCGCGGGCGTCCCACAGGTTGCGGGCGGTCAACTCGGCGTCGGGTACGCCCGCGGTATCGAGAGCCAGCGCGGCGGTGGATAGAACGATCGCCTCGGCGAAGGCGTCCTGCACATCGCCGCGCCAGATGGCCGCCAGCGCCTCGGGCTCGGACGGCGCATCCGCCAGCCGCCGATGAGCGTCCAGCGGCTGACCGGTGAGGCCGGTCCAAGGCTGGCCGTCGCGCAGGCCGAAGATGGCGATGTCCTTGGCGGGGTGATGCTCGAACTCGCCGCCGCCGCCTTTAAGGACCGTCAGCCGGTCGAGTTGCAGCAGCCGCGCGGCATCGGCCTGAAGCTCGCGGTAGGGCGGGTGGAACACCCCCTGCACGGCGGCGGGCGCGGCGGCGGGGTTCAGCATTCGGCAGACGGTGTTGACGCAGGACCGCAGCCCCAGCACGTCGCGCAGACGCAGCAGCGCCATGAGGCCGGGGCTGAACGCCTCGAGCGGCAGGTAGGCAAGTCCCGCGCGCGCAAGGGCGTCCGACGCCTCCTGCGTATCGTTGGCCTGCGGTATCCCCAGCGGCCCCAACGCGTCGCGCACCGAAGCGCCGTCGGACTGATGGCTGTTCCAGCCATGCAGCAGAACCGGCACGCCGGCGGACGCGACCAGCCGCGCCGACAGCAGGAACCACGGCAGCCCGCGCGAGCGCCCAGCGGCATAGGTGGGCCAGTCGAGCGCCGGGGCATCTCCCGGCCACGGTCCCAGATCGGCGCGCGCGGCGGCGGCGAAACCGGCGATCTCTTCCGCCGTCTCGCCCTTCATGCGCATCAGCATCAGGATGGCGCCCACGGCCTCGCGGTCAGGCTCGGGCGACAGGATCAGGCGCATGGCCTCATAGGCCTCCTCGTAGGTGAAGGACCGCGCGCGGCCCTGCCCGCGCGCGAGGATACGGACGTAAGGTGCGAGGCTCATTCGGCGGCCTCCTTCGTGGTCGCAGCGGCGATCAGAGCCGCGATTTCGGGGCGGCACGAGCCGCAATTCGTGCCGGCGGACAGGGCCTGTCCGATCGCCTCGACCGTCAGCAGGCCCTCGCGCTCGATCGCCGTCAGGATGGTGTTCACCCCGACGCCGAAGCACGAGCAGAGGGTCGGCCCCGGATCGGGCATGTCGGCCGACGCTCGGCCCGTGATCGCATCCTCGCCCGGCATCGTCACGAGGTAATCGCGCATGATCCCCAGCGGTTCGGGCGCGGCGAACAGCGCCGCCAGCAGCCGCCCGCCCTCGTGGAAGGCGATGCGCGCGACGCCGCGGGCAGAATCGGTCAGCACCTGCGCCTCGGCCTGCGGCAGATCGAAGAGGCGACGGGCCTCGGCCTCCCAGTCCTGCGGGGGCTGTCGCCCGGCCAGCTCCATCCGCCAGCCGGCCTCGCTGCGGGCGGCGGCCCAGTAGTCGCTGGTGGCGTTCATCGGGCGAGCCGACACGGCGAAACCGAACCACGCAGCCTCGAACGGGCGGGCGGCGCAGACGCCGGCCTTGCTTTCCGGCTGGCCCGAGATGGGATCGACATGGCTCGCGACAAGAGCGTCGATGCGGCCGGTGGGCGCTGTCTCGCCCGTCCAGTGGATCGGCGCGAAGAGCGTGCCGGGCTGGACGCGGTCGGTCACGGTGGCGCGCAGGATTGCGGTGCCGGTGGGGCTGGTCAGCTCGACAAGCCGGTCCTGTGCGATGCCAAGCTCTGCGGCGTCGTCGGTGTGAATCTCGACGAAGGGCTCGGCGAGGTGGCTCGACAGGCGGGCGGCGCGGCCGGTGCGCGTCATGGTGTGCCACTGGTCGCGGATGCGGCCGGTGTTCAGGCGGAACGGGAAACGCGGGGCGCGCCGCGCCTCGGGGGCGCGCCATTCGACCGGGACCATCGCCACGCGGCCACCGGGGCGGAAGGACCGGCCATCGGCAAAGAAGCGGCCACCGCGGCGGGTGGCGACGGGCCAGCGCGTCGGCTCCAGCGCGGCGTAGCCGGCGTCATCGAGGTCGGCGAGGCCGGAGATGTCGAAATCCAGCCCGAAGCCGCCCGCGATCCCCGACAGCGCGGCATGCTCGCGGAAGATCTCGGCCGGGGACTGATAGTCGAACGCCGCGTGCCAGCCCATGCGGCGGGCGACCTGCGTGATGTGCCACCAGTCGGGGCGCGCCTCGCCCGGGGCCGGCAGCGCGGCGCGTTGGCGCGAGATCGTGCGGTCGGAATTGGTCACGGTCCCGTCCTTTTCGCCCCAGGCGGTGGCGGGTAGAAGCACATCGGCCAGCCGTGCGGTGTCGGTCTCGGCGGTGATGTCCGAGACGACGGTGAAATCGCAGGCGGAGATGGCGTCACGCACGGCGTCGGCCTCGGGCAGGGTCACGGCGGGGTTCGTGTGCATGATCCACAGCGCCTTGATCCGCCCGTCGGCCACCGCGCGGAACATGTCCACCACCTTGAGGCCGGGCCGGTCCGCCAGCCGGGGCGCCTCCCAGAAATCGCCCACGGCAGCGCGGTGCGCCGGGTTGCCGAGATCCATGTGGCAGGCCAGCATGTTGGCAAGCCCGCCGACCTCGCGCCCACCCATGGCATTGGGCTGGCCGGTGACGCTGAACGGCCCCATGCCGGGGCGGCCGATCCGCCCCGTGGCGATGTGGCAGTTGAGGATCGCGTTCACCTTATCCGTGCCGGCGCTGGATTGGTTCACGCCTTGGCTAAAGACGGTCACGACCCGCTCGTGCCCGATCCAGAGGCGGCAGAACCGGTCGATCAGCTCGACGGAGAGCCCTGTGGGTTCGGTCGAGGCGGCGCGGGCGGCGGCGAGCGTCGCCTCGGCGTCGTCTGTCCGCGACAGGTAATCGGCGTCGAGCGCCCCTGCCGCCTCGATCGCGGCCAGCAGGCGGTTGAACAGCGCCACGTCCGACCCGATGCGCAGCGGCAGGTGCAGGTCGGCGCCGTCGCAGGTGGCGGTGACGCGGGGGTCCACCACGACGATCTTGGTCCCACGCTTCGCCTTCGCGTCCAACACCCGGCGGTGCAGGATCGGGTGGCACCAGGCGAGGTTGGAGCCGACCAGCACCACGAGGTCGGCCTCGTCCAGGTCTTCGTAGGTGCCTGGGACGGTGTCGGTGCCGAAGGCGCGCTTGTGTCCCGCGACGGTCGAGGCCATGCAAAGCCGCGAGTTGGTGTCGATATTCGCGGTGCCGACAAAGCCCTTCATGAACTTGTTGGCGACGTAGTAATCCTCGGTCAGCATCTGGCCCGAGGCGTAGAAGGCGACGCTGTCGGGGCCGTGTTCGGCCACGGTCCGGGCGAAGCGGTCGGCCACGCGGTCGAGCGCCTCGTCCCAGCCTGCCGTGCGCCCGCCGATCTGCGGCGCCAGAAGCCGCCCCTCGGGCCCCACCGTCTGCGCCAGGGCCGATCCCTTGGAACACAGCCGCCCCCGGTTGGCCGGGTGGTCCGGGTCGCCCTTGACGGTCAGCCCCCCCTGCCCGTCCGGCGACAGCAGAACGCCGCAGCCGACGCCGCAATAGGGACAGGTGGATCGGGTCTGGGTCATGGGGCGGCCTTCTTACCAGGTCTTATAGGCGAGGAACTTGCCCGTCATCTCGAGCTTCACGCGGTCGCCCTTGGGATCCTCGACCCGGCTGACCTGCATGTCGAAGTCGATGGCCGACATGATGCCGTCGCCGAACTCTTCCTGCACCAGCGCCTTGAAGGTGGGGCCGAACACGCCCGCGATCTCGTAGAGGCGGTAGATGCAGGGGTCGGTGGGGATGTCGCGGGACCACTCCTTGGTGGGATACTCCTGCAGGATCGCCACGTCCTCGGCCGGCAGGCCCAGCGCCTTACCCAGCGCCTCGGCCTTGTCGGCGGGCATCGCGGCCATGCCGGTGGCGGCGGCGTGGGTCCAGACCGGGGACATGCCGACCGCCTGGGCGATCCCGGCCCAGGTCAGCCCCTTGTCCCGCTTGGCGGCCAGCACGGCCAGGGTGACGTCGTCGCGCGTTCTGTAGCTCATTGGTGATCGTCCTGTTGCTGGCCGGGCCACGGAGGACCCGGTTGGGGGGGGGTCACTCGGCCGGGGTGACTTGCATGTTGGCGGTCTCGGCCACCGAAGAGGCGGGGCCGGACTTGTAGTGCGTCGCGTAGATCATCGCGCCGACGAAGGTCAGGCCGCCCACGACATTGCCCAGCACGGTCGGGATCTCGTTGAAGAACAGGTAGTCGTTCCAGGTGAAGCTGGCGCCCAGGATCAGGCCGATGGGGAAGAGGAACATGTTGACGATCGAATGCTCGAACCCGAGGTAGAAGAAGATCAGGATCGGCATCCACATCGCGATGACCTTGCCCGAGACGCTGGTGGACATCATCGCCGCGACCACGCCGGTCGACACCATCCAGTTGCACATCACGGCCCGAATGAAGAGCGTGAGCATGCCCCCCGCGCCGGCCTCGGCATAGCCCACGGTGCGCGCATGGCCGATATCCATCAGCTTCTGCCCCACCGCATCCGGGGCGACCGTGAAGCCCATTGTCAGGATGGTCGCCATGAAGATCGCCGTCGTCATCGCGCCGGCGAAGTTGCCCGCGAAGACGAGGCCCCAGTTGCGCCAGAGCGCCTTCATATCGACGCCGGGCCGGCGGTCGAACACCGCCAGCGGGACCAGCGTGAATACCCCCGTCAGCAGGTCGAAGCCCAGAAGGTAGAGGATGCAGAAGCCGACGGGGAACAGCAGCGCGCCCACCAGCGGGTTGCCGGTGTTGACGGTGATCGTGACGGCGAAGGCTGCCGCAAGGGCCAGGATCGCGCCGGCCATGTAGGCGCGGATCAGCGTATCCGTGGTGGACATCTTGGCCTTGGCCTCTCCGGCGTCGACCATCTTGGTCGCGAATTCGGCTGGTGTGACGTAGGACATTCGGCTCTCCTTTCGTGGAAGCGTTCGGTCAGGCCGCGCTGGCTCGGGCCAGGGCGGTTCCGTCGAGAAGGACACGCCCGTTCTCGACCCGCACGGCGTAGGTGGCGATGCTGCCGTCGTCGGCGCCTTGGGCCTCGCCGGTTTCCAGCGAGAAGACCCAGTTGTGCAGCGGGCAGGTTATCTTGCGGCCATGGACGATCCCCTCGTCGAGGGGGCCGTTCCGGTGCGGGCAGGTGGCCGAGGTCGCGAAGACCTCGTCCTCGGCGGTGCGGAACAGGGCGACGCAGCCCTGCGCCGTCTTGACCCGGCGCGCGCCGCGCAGGGGGATGTCGGCGAGCGGTCCGATGTCGATCCAGTTCATTCCGCAGCCTCCAGGGTCAGGTCGGCAAGCGGCGCGTATTGGCGCGCCGTCTCGGGGGTGGCACGTTCGGCCCAAGGGTCGTGCTGGTAGACCGATTGCGAGATGTCGAACCGCTCGACCAGGGCTTTGCGGGTGGCGTCGTCGGAGAGCGTCTCCTTCACCCAGTCGAGGCCCACCTTGGCGAGCCACTTGTAGGCCCGGTCGAGATACTTGGCGTGCTCGCGATAGAGCTGAACGAAGGCGACGACCCACTCGATCGTCTCGGCCTCGGTGCGGGCGTCGTGCAGGCGCACGACCTCCTTCACGTCCATGCCCGCCGCG
The DNA here is from genome assembly GCF_042089775.1 of Palleronia sp. Lineage (NCBI taxonomy): Bacteria > Pseudomonadati > Pseudomonadota > Alphaproteobacteria > Rhodobacterales > Roseobacteraceae > Palleronia > Palleronia sp. Next base: position 8,310 of record NZ_JBELKF010000067.1, on the reverse strand, counting down.
CCGCCGACGCCGATCTGGTAGCCAGAGTCCACGCAGACGATGCCGATATCCTTGCAGGTCGCCTCGGCACAGTTGCGCGGGCACCCCGAGACGCCCAGCTTGACCTTGTGCGGCGTCCACGACCCCCAAAGGCGCTTTTCCAGCGTGATGCCAAGGCCTGTCGAATCCTGCGTCCCGAAGCGGCACCAGTCCTTGCCCACGCAGGTCTTCACCGTGCGCAGGCCCTTGGTATAGGCGTGCCCCGAGACCATGCCGGCCGCGTTCATGTCGGCCCAGATCGCGGGCAGGTCCTCCTTGCGGATGCCCAGAAGGTCGATGCGCTGGCCGCCCGTGACCTTCACCGTGGCGCCGTACTTGTCGGCAGCCTCGGCGATGGCGCGCAGCTCGTCCGCGGTGGTCATGCCGCCCCACATGCGGGGCATCACCGAATAGGTGCCGTCCTTCTGGATGTTGGCGTGGTTGCGCTCGTTCACGAAGCGGCTTTGCGGGTCGTCGACGTAGTCGAGCGGCCAGTCCGCCAGCAGGTAGAAGTTTACCGCCGGGCGGCAGACATGGCAGCCATTCGGGGTCTTCCACCCCAGCTCCTGCCAGACCGCCGGTTGCGACTTCAGCTCCTGCGCCTTGATGAGGCGGCGGACATCCTCGTGAGAAAGGTCCGTGCAGCCGCAGATGGTTGCGGCGGCAGGCATGACGAAATCATCGCCAAGCGTCGAGGCCAGCACCTGCTCGACCAAGCCGGTGCAGGTCCCGCAGGAGGCGCTGGCCTTGGTCTTGGCCTTGATGGCCGCAAGGTCGGTCGCGCCGCCCTCGATGGCGCTTACGATCTGCCCCTTGCAGACGCCGTTGCAGCCGCAGATTTCGGCGTCAGCCGGCAAGGCTGCAACGGCGGCCAAAGGGTCCGCGGCGGCACCGCCCTGGTAGGCCGGACCGAAGATCAGCGTGTCGCGCATCCCGCTGACATCGGTGCCGTCCTTGATGAGGCCGAAGAACCAGTTGCCGTCCGCCGTGTCGCCATACATCACCGCGCCGATCAGGCGGTCGCCCTCGATCACGAGGCGTTTGTAGATGCCGCGGGCCGGGTCGCGGAACACGATGTCCTCGCGCCCTTCCCCCTCCGCGAAGTCGCCGGCGCTGAACAGATCGCACCCGGTGACCTTCAGCTTGGTCGACAGCTGCTTCTGGCGGAACGCCGCCTCCTGCCCCGAAAGCGTCGCGGCCAGAACCTTCGCCTGATCGTAGAGCGGCGCGACGAGGCCAAACAGCGCGCCCTCGTGCTCGACACACTCGCCGAGCGCGTGGATATGCGGGTCAGACGTGCCGAGCCGATCGTCCACGTGGATGCCCTTGCCGACCGCCAGCCCGGCAGCCTGCGCCAGCGCCACATTGGGCCGGATGCCGACCGCCATGACCAGCAGGTCGCAGGGCAGTTCCTCGCCGGTGTCGAGCCTTAGCGCCGCGACCTTGCCGTCCTTGCCGACGATCTCCTTCGAGTTGGTCGAGCAGCGCACGTCGATGCCGCGATCCGTCAGTTCCTTGCGCAAGAGGTAGCCCGCCGCCTCGTCCAGCTGACGCTCCATCAGGTGGCCCATGAGGTGAACGACGGTGGTTTCGACACCCCGCGCATGGAGGCCGGCGGCGGCCTCGAGCCCAAGCAGGCCACCGCCGATGACGACAGCCCGCTTGCCCTGCCCCAGCGACATCATGCGCTGCGTATCGTCGAGGTCGCGATAGGCGATCACCCCGTCGAGGTCGTGGCCGGGCAGCGGGATGATGAACGGCTGCGAGCCGGTGGCGATGACCAGCTCGTCATAGGGCAGCACGTCGCCGTTTCCGGCGGTGACGGACTGCGCGACGCGGTCGATCCCGGAGACCTTCTCGCCGAAGCGGCAGGTGACGCCGCGTTCCTCGTACCAGGCGGCGTCGTGGGTGACGATCTCTGCGTAGGTCTTTTCGCCCGACAGGACGGGCGAGAGCATGATGCGGTTGTAGCAGCCGCGCGGCTCGGCGTTGAACAGGGTCACGTCCCAGTCGCCGCCAGCCTCGAGCAGGTGTTCCAGTAGGCGGCCCGAAGCCATGCCGGCGCCGATGATGATGAGTTTACGGGTCATGGGATCACTCCGCTGCAATTGCGGTCGGTTTGGGTTTGGGCGTGGCGCCGTGCTCGTATTCCTCGAGGAAATCGAGCACCTCCTGCCGGTAGGCGTAGTAGTCGGGGTGCTCGAGCAGCGCCTTGCGGGTGCGCGGGCGCGGCAGGTTCACGTCGACGATCTTGCCGATGGTGGCCTGCGGGCCGTTGGTCATCATCACCACGCGGTCGGCCAGCAGGATCGCCTCGTCCATGTCGTGGGTGACGCAGATCGCGGTGACGCGGGTCTGGGCCCAGACCTCCATCAGCACTTCCTGAAGCTCCCAGCGGGTCAGGCTGTCGAGCATCCCGAAGGGCTCGTCCAGCAGCAGCAGCTTGGGCGACAGGGCGAAGGCGCGCGCGATGCCGACGCGCTGCTTCATGCCGTTCGAGAGGTCGGCGGCGGGCTTGTCCATCGCTTCGGCGAGGCCGACCTTTTCGAGGTAGTATTCCACCACTTCCTGCCGCTCGGCCCGGCTGGCGCGGGGATAGACGCGGTCGACGCCGACGCTGACATTCTCCTTCGCGGTGAGCCACGGGAAGAGCGACGGCGACTGGAACACCACCGCGCGCTCTGGGTCGGCGCCCATCACGTGGCGCCCGTCGAGCTTGATCGCGCCCTTGCTGATCTCATTCAGACCGGCGGCCATGGTCAGCACGGTGGACTTGCCGCAGCCCGAATGGCCGATCAGGCTGACGAACTCGCCCCGGTTCATCTTGAGGTCAAAATCCTCAACCACGGTGAGCGGCCCCTTGGGCGTGGGATAGACCTTGTGAAGCTGGCTGAAGTCGAGGAAGCGATCTTCGATCAGCCCCTCCTGCGCGTCCTTCTGGGCCTTGGGCAGGCCGTGGATCGGGGTGACGTTGGGCAGAGTCCGGGTCCCCTCGGCACGGCCTTCGATCCCGATCTCCATCAGGTATTTCGTGACCTCGCCGCGCAGGCGCTTGAAGCCGTCGTGGTTGTTCATCTCGGTCCGGTCGCGGGGGCGCGGGATGTCTGCGCGAAACTCGCGGCCCAGCGTGCCCTCGGGGGTCAGGACCACGATCCGGTCGGCCAGCACGATGGCCTCGTCCACGTCGTTGGTGATCAGGACGCAGGTCTGGCGTTCCTGCTGCCAGATGCCCTCGATCTCGTCGGCGAGGTTGGCGCGGGTAAGCGCGTCGAGGGCGCTGAGCGGTTCGTCCAGCAGCAGAACCTCGGGGTTCATGGCGAGCGCGCGGGCGACGTTCACGCGCTGGCGCATGCCGCCAGACAGCTCGGCCGGGCGACGGTGGGTGGCGTGGGACAGGCCGACCATCTGGACGTAGTGGGCGACCTTCGCGTCCTTTTCCTTCGCCGGCATGGTCGGAAACACGCTGTCGAGCGCCAGCCGGACGTTCCCGGTGACCGTCAGCCACGGCATCAGCGAGTAGTTCTGGAAGATCACACCTCGTTCGGGGCCGGGGCCGGTGATCGGCTGGCCCTTGAAGGAGACGGTTCCGCTGGTGGGCCGTTCGAGCCCCGCCATCAGGTTGATGAGGGTCGTCTTGCCGGTGCCCGAGAAGCCCAGCAGGACGAGGAATTCGCCCTCTTGCACCGTCAGGTCGATGCCGTTCAGCACCGGGGCACCGTCGCCGTAGCCCTTGGAAACATTGTCGAATGTCAGGATGCTCATGGGTTCACCGCTGGTTCGTGAAGGTGAAGGCGGCCTGGATCGCGAACATCAGCCGGTCCAGAAGGAAGCCGATGATGCCGATGGTGAAGACGGCCACCATGATCCGGGCGAGGCTCGAAGAGCTGCCGTTCTGGAACTCGTCCCAGACGAATTTTCCCAAACCGGGGTTCTGGGCCAGCATCTCGGCCGCGATCAAGACCATCCAGCCGACACCCAGCGACAGGCGCAGGCCAGTGAAGATCAGCGGCATGGCCGAGGGCAGCACCAGCTTGGTGATCTTGGTGCGGGTGGTCATCTTCAGGACCCGGCTGACGTTCACCAGATCCTTGTCGATCGACGCCACGCCAAGGGCCGTGTTGATGAGGGTCGGCCAAAGGGAACATAGGGTTACGGTGATCGCCGAGATCAGAAACGACTTGGCGAAAAGCCCGTCATTGGTGGCGTAGACGGCCGAGACGATCATGGTCACGATGGGCAGCCAGGCCAGCGGGCTGACGGGTTTGAAGATCTGGATGATAGGGTTCAGCGCGGCGTTGGCGGTGGCCGACAGCCCTGCGAGGATGCCCAGGGGCACGGCGATCGCTGTGGCGATCAGGAAGCCGAAGAAGACCGTGATGATCGAGGTGCGGATCTGCTGGTAGTACGAAGGCGCGCCGGTGAAGGTGATCGATTGCACCTCGTCGGCGCGGCCAGCCTCGACAAGCCGTTGATTTCGTTGCTCGACCATTTCCTCGAACTGGGCGCGGCGCTCGCCGGTGCGCACGGCGTCCTCGTGCAGGCCGACCGCCTCGGACCAGACCTGCGCGGGGCCGGGAACGGCGCCGAGGGAGGTCTGAACCTGTGGCGCCAGCACCGCCCAGAGGGTCAGGAACCCCGCGATGGCCAGAAGCGGCACGCCCAGAAGCTTCCAGATTTCGGAGGCTTGCGCGCGGGGGTTGTCGCCGGCGGCGGCGCGCATCACCGGGGTCAGCCACGACAGGCCAAGCACGCGCAACCAGGCGTCGGCCTTGTTGATGCGGGTGAACCAGCGGGCGCGGCGGGCCTCGCGGTGTTCGGCTTCGATGGCGTTCGGATCAACGGCTGTCATGTCGGGTCACTCCCGGGGTGTGGCTGTGGCTGGCGGACGTCCCGCCCCTGTCGGGCGGGCGTCGGTCTTGCGTCTGGCTGGTGCCGGTCTGTCGTCCGGCAGGTGTCGGGACATCGTCGGGCGGGCGTCTGGCACGCGTCCGGCAGGCGTCGGTACGGGGCCCGCCCGCGCGCTCAGCCCTCGACCCCCGATGCGCCGACCGTCTGGTCGCCCTTCAGGCCGATAGAGAGGCTGTCGAGATAGGCGTTGGGGGTCCGGCCGTCATAGGCGAGCCCGTCGATGATATCCTCGGCCGGGGCCGGGTCCTTGTAGCCGTCGGTGTCCCACGGGAAGCCGTCCTCGGGGGCGAGGCCGTCCTCGACCAGTGACCGCGCGGCGTCGAGGTAGATGTCCGGGCGATAGACGCTTTCGGCCACGTCGAAGAACCACTGGTCGTCCTTGGCCTCGGGGATCTGGCCCCAGCGGCGCATCTGGGTCAGGTACCAGACCGCGTCCGAGTAGTAGGGATAGGTCGCGTTGTAGCGGAAGAAGACGTTGAAATCGGGGACCTCGCGGACGTCGCCCTTTTCATACTCGAAGGTGCCGGTCATCGAGTTGGCGATGACCTCGGCATCCGCGCCGACATATTCGTGGCGAGACAGGATCTCGACCGCCTCTTCGCGGTTGGCGTTGTCGTTCTCGTCCAGCCAGATCGCGGCGCGGATCAGGGCGCGGGTCAGCGCGCGGGTGGTGTTGGGGTTTTCCTCGACGAAGCCGGCGGTCAGGCCGAAGACCTTCTCGGGGTTGTTCTTCCAGATCTCGTAATCGGTGATGACCGGCACGCCGATGCCCTTGAAGACCGCCTGCTGGTTCCAGGGCTCGCCCACGCAGTAGCCGTGGATCGTCCCGGCCTCGAGCGTGGCGGGCATCTGCGGCGGGGGCGTGACCGACAGGAGGACGTCCGCGCCGACCTGCCCCGTGGCGTCGCCGTTGCCGTAGAAGCCGGGGTTCAGGCCACCGGCGGCGAGCCAGTAGCGAAGCTCGTAATTATGGGTCGAGACGGGGAAGACCATGCCCATCTTGAAGGCCTCGCCGCGGGCGTTGAAATCCGCGACGACGGGGGCCAGCGCCGAGGCGCTGATCGGGTGCTGCGGCAGGCCGTCGGCGTTTTCGGGGATGTTCGGCTTCATCATCTCCCAGACCTCGTTCGACACGGTGATGCCGTTGCCGTTGAGGTCCATCGAGAAGGGCGTGACGATATGCGCCTCGGTTCCGTAGCCGATGGTGGCGGCCAGCGGCTGACCGGCGAGCATGTGCGCGCCGTCCAGCGTGCCGTCGATCACCCCGTCCAGCAGCACCTTCCAGTTGGCCTGCGCCTCGAGCGTGACGAAGAGGCCTTCGTCGAGGAAGTAGCCCTGCTCGTAGGCGACCGCGAGCGGCGCCATGTCGGTCAGCTTGATGAAGCCGAAGGTCAGCTCGAACTTTTCGAGGTCGAGCATCTGCGCGAGCGCAGGGCTGGCGATGGTCGAGGCCGCGAGGCCGAGGAGAATGCGTTTCATGCGTCGGTCCTGTGTGCTGACCGGGGAACCCCCGGCCGAAGAACGAAAAAAGCCGCCGACATGCACCGCCCGGGAGGAGGAGGCAGCGTGTCGAGCGGCTTTGCTCATCGTCCCGATCGTTCGGGGTGATATGTCGTGGCGGGCTTCGTTGCCTGCCGACAGGTTCACCTTGGGGCGAGTGAATTGCGGCTGTGAAGGGTCATGGCGGCAATTGGCGCCCCGCCCCGCTGCATTGCAGCGCAATCGGGCGGGACTGCATATTCTATGTGCGGTCTAAGAACGCCGGATCGAATTGAGCCCCGTCGAAGAAGGCGTCCCGGCAGAGTGTCAGCGCCCCTGAATCCGCCGGAACCGCCCTGTCGGTGCCCATCGCGCCTTCGATTCGCGCCGAGGCTGCGGGCAAGACCGCGCCGGTTGTGGAAAGCGCGCTGCGGAAGAGGTCGCTGCGGAAGGTGCCGGCGGCTGCGGCCATCGCCTGCATCGGGTCGAGGCCCGTGCGCGCGGCGATCCGCGCCCCGATCCACGCGGCCTGGCTGCGCCACGGAAAGGCTGCCGCGCCCTCGTGGAAGCCGACGAGGCGGGGCGTGGCGCGGGTCTCGCCCCGCCGAGAGACGACGATACGCCCCGACAGCGACCGTTCGATCAATTCGGGCGCGAGGTTCAGGTAGTGGGGCCGCGACATGAGGTCGGCGGCGAGCGAGCGGTTGGCGGGGCTTGCGTCGAGCCACCTGCCCGCGCGCCAGACGGAACGGACGAGCCGCGCCGACAGCCCGGGCGCCTCGTCGGCCCAGTCGGCGCGCGCGGCCAGCACTTTTTCGGGGGCGAAGGCCCAGATGGCGTTGCCGGGCAGCAGAAGCTCGCCCACGCCGCCCTCGACGGTGGCGGTGCCCCAGGGCTCGCCCACGCAGAAGGCGTCGATCTCGCCCGCGCGGATCGCCTCGGCCATCAGGGGCGGCGGGACTGTGCGGACGGTCAGGCTTTGCGGGCTGGGCAGGCCGAGGGACGAGAGCCAGTAATAGACGAGTTCCGCGTGCATCGAGAACGGGAACGGCACGCCGATCCTGAGGGGCGTGTCGGCGGCTTCGATCAGCGCACGCCCGGCGGCGGTCGCGTCGTCGAAGCCGAAGGCGTGGCCTTGGTCCCGCATCCGGGCGGCAAGGTCGGCGCTGACGCCGACGACCGTGCCGTTGACCGACAGGACCGACAGCGCAGCGAGCTGCGCGTTGCCGCCGCCGATGCCCAGCGCCGACGCGATGGGCATCGGGGCCAGCATGTGGGCAGCGCGGATCTGGCCGTGAACCAGGGCGTCGCGCAGGGAGGCCCAGGAGGTGCCGCGCAGGAAGTCGAGGGCGAGGCCCTCTTCGGCGGCGAATCCCATCTCGTCCGCGACGATGAGGGGGGCGGCATCGACCAGCGGCAGGAAGCCCACGGGAAGGGTCGTGGCCCTCATCCCAGGAGCCCTGCGGCCGTCACCAGCGCCTCGGCCACGTCGGCGACGCGGCGCCCCTGGTCCATCGCGGTCTTGCGCAGCAGCGCGTAGGCCTCGTCCTCGGGGATGCACCGGGCGCGCATGAGCAGGCCCTTGGCGCGGTCGATCACCTTGCGATCCTCGAGCGCGCGCTTGGTCTCGGCCAGTTCCGTGCGCATCCTTTGCATCATGCGAAAGCGCGCGATGGCGGCGTCGAGCACCGGCTTGACCCGTGCGGGCGTCAGGCCGTCCACGACATAGGCCGAAAGGCCGGCCTCGATCGCGGCGGCGGAGAGGCCGGCGAGGCCTGCCTCGATCCCATTGCGCTCGCTGTCCGAGAAGCAGGAGAGGCGCATGACGCCGTCGTGCTTGACGAAGTGCTCGAAGATGCGCACGCCCATCTCGGCCCACGCCTGCCGCAGCGCGACCGTCGTGTA
>NZ_JBELKF010000215.1:0-3068 GCF_042089775.1 Palleronia sp. | reverse complement strand
CGGGTCCGGTCCATCTCGTCGAGCGCGTTTATCGCCATAGCCGGCGAACCGGCAGGCATGTTTTTCGCATAAGTATTGCGAGGGCGCAAGGGGCTTCGTGCAAGCGCCCGTCTCTCCGGGCTGTCACGGTCTTGCACCCGGTGCCACCGTCGCTGCGTTCCCCGGTCCGCGGCCCCGCGAGGGCCCGCGCCGTAGGATCGGGTCAGGCGGCCTGCGCGGCGCAGACCGACGCGACATGCGTCTCGGCCGCGCGCTTGGCGGCTTCGGCGTCCGGCCACTCGCCCGCGATCAGGCTGGCGCTGTAGCCGGGCACGGACCAGTTGATCGACCAGCCCCTCGTGGAGCCGTGCCGCTCCACGCGGATGTTTCCGAACAGCGGGGCAGGCGCCCGATGGCAGTAGTCGGGATCGAGGCATTCCCAGTTCAGCGGCATGGGTTCGCTCCATCGATGCGGCGTCAGGATGACGTGATGCCAGAGCGGGATCATCCCTGACAAGAGAAATTTTTCGCCAACTGGTTATCCACATATTAGTTCCGGTCATGCGGAAATTTATCTGTCAGATTTTCGCGATACGATCGTAACGTCTCCGAGCAGAGGCAAAATCGCCCAACTCAGGAGACAGACCGTGCAGCACCTTACCGCCCAGCCCACCGCCGATCTTGCAGCCACCGGCCCCTTCCTGCACGCGCGGGAACACCGGATCGACCTTCGGTTCGACAGCGCCGGTGATGTGCCGCGCAGCTTCACGGTGGTGATCGCCCAGGGCACCCTCGAGCACAGCGCTCCCATCTCGGGCAACGGCGTGGCCATCATCGACAACGACAGCGGCCGCGTGGTCTGCGACGGTATCCAGGCCTCCGAACTGCGCGGCGCCGCGCCGAGCCCGAGCCAGCTCATGGCCTTCGCCCTGCTGCCGGAAATGGACTGGACCGCCTTCGCCGGCTTCTGCCGCAGCCACGACAGCTACAGGGGCGGCTTCGAGGACATCGATGCCGGTCTTGCGCTTCCGAATGGCGGCTCGCGCGCCCGCCAGGTGGAGCTCGGACTGCTGGACCCCGACTTCGAGGACATCCGCCCGGTGATGCTGCGCGAGATCAACGCGATTTCCGGCATGCCCTATCGCTTCCCGATCTCGTCGCGCAAGGCGATGATCAACGACATCCTCGGGCACATGACCTACCGCGCGCAGGACGGCAGCCGGGCCCTCGCCTGGGATATCCGGATGAACTTCAAGTGGAACGACAGCGGGCGGGTGCGTGACGGAGAGGCGGTCTGCCGCAGCATGGATCGCCGCTGGGCCAAGATGCTCCAGGAGGATGACGACGTCTTCAAGCGGGCCTGCGACCAGGCCCTTCAGCCGTATGTCACGGCGCCCTTCGTCGCGCTCGACATGGATGAGAGCCGCGCCGTCGAGCTCGATGTGAAGGGCGACAATGGCGGGTTCCTCGTTCTCTCGAGCTTCGCCGGCCAGTCGATGGTTCATGACAGCCCGCGCGACCTCGAAGCCAAGCTGGCGCAGATGTCGAACGACGATCTCTCGATCCTCTGGGCAACGGACCGCATCCTCACGGTGGACCTGTCGCGCGCGGTGCGTGCCGCCGAGATGGCCGATGCCATGAACGAGGTCCGCGCCTCCCTCGAGGCCGATTGGCTCCGGGAAGTCGAAGACGAGGTCACCTTCGAATACTGATGGATGGCGGCTTGCGGTTTTTCGCAAGCCGCGCCATTGTGCGAAAAACTTTGTAGGCGCCCCGGGGCGCGAAGAGGAGCCCGCATGACCACATCATCCCCTTCCGTCACGCCGAAAGACGACGGCATGTTCGCCGGAACCTACGAAGAGGCCGTCGCCCGCATCGCGCTGCTCGAACGTCATCTCGAGATCGACCGGATCTACGAGGCGTCGGCCGAGCACGAGGGCTGCGATTGCCGCACCCTGACCCAGGCGGAACGCGACCGCATGCTGGTGGAGCGTCTCGACGGGATCTCCTGCCGGGATGAGACCATCCGCCTGCTCGAGGCGCAGCTCGACGAGCGCCGGCAGGCCCGCCTGCGGACCGAAGCGCTCCTGGGCCGGCTCGCGGTCATGTTGGGGCAGGGGCTGCCGCATGGCGAGATCCTCGACGTGCTGACCGGAGCCGACTGCGAGGACCGGGCGCTCGCCGATCACCGGCGGGAGGCGCGCGAGCAGGGCTGGCTGCTGGGATTGCGCGATGCTCATGACATGGCAGCGTCGCTGACGGTCCGGTTCGGCGGCGAAGAGCAAAAGCCGAGCCGCGACGACGTGCTGGCCTCGCTGCGGAGCCAGATCGCCCGCGTCATGCGCACCCAGGGCTGCGTGGACCGGGACGGCGAGCTGAGCTTCACCGACCATATCCTCATGCTGGCCAAGATCGGCAAGGGGCTGACGTCCGAGGAGCGCCGCGCCCTCGCCGTCCATGATCGTGCCGAAATCGCGGCGGAGGGCTGAGACATGAGCGACCAGATCCGCGTCATCGATCGCGCCGCACGCTGCGTGGCGATCCAGAACGGCTACGAGCACGGCGAGATCTTCATCCGTCACGGCAGCACCGAGGACCGTGATGGCCGCGCCCAGAACTGGGTGACCTTCGCCTGTCACACGACCTTCGGTGCCTATTCGAACCACTGGTCCCATATCGGCTCGAACGACTGGCGCAAGTTCATCCAGAACGGCCAGCTCGACCATGTCATGAACAAGTTCTGCCCCGGCAAATGGGATGAGCCCGATTTCGAGGCCACGGCGGACGGCTTCAAGGACACGCTGATCGAGGCGCGCCGGGCCGGGCTGCTGGAGAAGGACGAGGCCCGCGAGGCCTGGGACCGGCTCGGCGACGCGATCGGCGCGGCCCGGAACTATGAATCCGTTCCCGATGCCGCCGTCGCGATGCTGCTCGACCATGTGGCCGGCGAAGACTGGACCTCGGAGTGCTGGGAGGACGTGAAGCGCCGCCCGAACGGCCAGGTGAAGGGCTTCTTCGAGCGGATCTGGACGCCGTTCTGCGAGGAGATGGCGCGCGAGCTCGAAGCCGAGCGCGTCGCCGAACCCGCC
>NZ_JBELKF010000007.1:53376-71741 GCF_042089775.1 Palleronia sp. | reverse complement strand
TCTTCCGATCTCATGAACCGGATGCAGGGCGGCGGCAAAGGCGGGGCCATGGGCTTCGGCAAATCGAAGGCCAAGCTGCTGACCGAAAAGCACGGGCGCGTCACCTTCGACGACGTCGCGGGCATCGACGAGGCCAAGGAAGACCTCGAGGAGATCGTAGAATTCCTGCGCAACCCGCAGAAATTCTCGCGCCTTGGCGGCAAGATTCCCAAGGGTGCGCTGCTCGTCGGCCCTCCGGGCACGGGTAAGACGCTGCTGGCCCGCGCCGTTGCGGGTGAGGCGGGCGTGCCGTTCTTCACCATCTCGGGTTCCGACTTCGTCGAGATGTTCGTGGGCGTCGGCGCCAGCCGCGTAAGGGACATGTTCGAGCAGGCCAAGAAGAACGCGCCCTGCATCGTGTTCATCGACGAGATCGACGCCGTGGGCCGGTCGCGTGGCGTAGGCTACGGCGGCGGCAATGACGAGCGCGAGCAGACGCTGAACCAGCTTCTGGTCGAGATGGACGGTTTCGAAGCGAACGAAGGCATCATCATCGTCGCGGCGACCAACCGCCCCGACGTGCTCGACCCCGCGCTGCTGCGTCCGGGCCGCTTTGACCGTCAGGTGCAGGTACCGAATCCCGACATCAAGGGCCGCGACAAGATCCTCGGCGTGCACGCGCGCAAGGTGCCGCTCGGTCCGAACGTCGACCTGCGCATCATCGCGCGCGGCACTCCGGGCTTTTCCGGCGCCGACCTCGCGAACCTCGTGAACGAGGCCGCGCTGATGGCTGCCCGGGTTGGACGCCGCTTCGTCACGATGGACGATTTCGAGAACGCCAAGGACAAGGTCATGATGGGGGCCGAGCGTCGGTCCATGGTCATGACCGAGGACGAGAAGATGCTGACCGCCTACCACGAGGCCGGTCACGCCATCGTCGGCCTGAACGTCCCGCAGCACGATCCGGTCCACAAGGCGACGATCATTCCGCGCGGCCGTGCCCTTGGTCTTGTGCTGTCGCTGCCCGAGCGCGACCAGCTTTCGGTCACGCTGACCAAGTACAAGTCCAAGATCGCCATGGCGATGGGGGGGCGCGTCGCCGAAGAATTGAAGTTCGGGCGGGACAACGTGACGAGCGGTGCCGCATCGGACATCCAGCAGGTGTCGAAGATCGCGCGCGCGATGGTGACGCAGTTCGGCTTTACCGAGGAGCTTGGCTACGTGGACTATGCCAACGAGCAGCAATCCTACCTGGGCGGCTACTCGGGTGGCACGAACCATTCGGCTGATACCCAGAAGCTGATCGACGACAAGGTCAAGGAGATCATCGACGAGGGCTACCGCGAGGCAAAGCGTATCCTGACCGAGAAGCGCGAGGAATGGGAGCGTCTGGCTCAGGGTCTTCTGGAGTACGAGACGCTGACCGGGCCGGAGATCCTCAAGGTCGTGAATGGTGAGCCCTTGAAGCGTGGCGATGACGATGACACGCCGGATCAAGGCAACTCGTCGTCCATCGCTTCGATCCCGAAGACGAAGCCGCGGCCAAAGCCCGATGCCGGACTTGAGCCGGAACCAACCTGATCCTGTGAGGGCCGCGCAAGCGGCCCTTCGCCTTTTCCGGGGTCATGCTCTGGCGGTGGCTCGGCCAAATTTGCTGATTCTCGTGCTGTGGTAACAACTTGGTCAGGGAACTGCGCGATACTCCGCTGCATTGGGTAGTCAAACGCAATGGAGTCTTGACATGACGAGCGCAATTGTTGCCATCCACGCTGGCCTTCTGACGGGAATCGCTTTGGCCGCCATGGTCCTGATCTAAGGGACCGGACATCGTCGAACACGAAGACGCCGCGCTGCACCCCTGCAGCACGGCGTTTCTGCTTCTTGAGACACCCGAGACTTATCTGGTCAGGCGCGCGCTCGCTGCGGTACCGGAACCGCGCAGGGCTGCTGGCCGGTGAGGATTGCGCAGGCTCCGGGACCCATGAGCGCGGACAAGGCCGGCGACGTCCAATCCAGCCCGCCGGTATAGGTGCCGTAAGCCGGCAGGATCGCGTGGCGCCCATCATGCAGACAGCAGGGGCGCGAGACCAACCGACCTCGGAGCGCGAGCCGCGCCTTGGGATGGTAGTGGCCGCTGATCTCCCCCTGCGCGGGCGTCGCAATGTGGCGGAAGGATAGGGGGCCGATCAGAAGCTCGGCCTGTGCCGTGCCGCCGAGATCAATGGGGGCGGGATCGTGGTTGCCGGCGATCCACACCCAGTCGCGCCCCGCCTGCATCCGCGAAATCCACAGGCTCTCGGCCTCGCCCAACCCCTGGCGCGCGGCGTCGTCGTCGAAACTGTCGCCGAGGCAGATCACGCGCGCCGGCTTTGTCGCCAGCACATCCGAGTCCAGCCGGGCCAGCGTGTCTCGCGTCTCGTAGGGGGGGAGCATCTGGCCGGACCGGCGCGCCACGCGTTCGGACTTGCAGAGGTGCAGGTCCGAGACGACCAGCGTTGCCTCTGCAGGCCACCAGAGCGCGCCCGTCGAAAGGATGCGAAGCGATTCGCCGGAGAGGGTGAATTCGCAGAAGTTCATGTTGCGTTCCATACGCACCGGCATCCCCCGTCGCAAGTGGATCGAGCCGATAGCCGGTGGCCGGAGCGTCGGCAAGGCTCAGAACGGGACCCGCCACTTGCGCTCGTCCTCGCGCGTGATCTGCAGACCGGCGCCTTCCATCAGGCGAGCGGCTTCCTCGGCCAAGAGGCGCTCGGTCCCGGCGCCCTCGACCGGGACGCGGCCGGCTTCGAGAAACAGCGGTGCGGCAAGCGGTGTGGGACGGTCGGTCGTCACGTGGTCGATTCGCCCGGAGGTGCGGACCAGCATCTCTTCGATGCGGCCGAAATCCACGAGGCCCTTCAGCGCTTCTTCGCGCGTTATGTCGAGCAGCAGGTGTTCGGGGTCGTGGCGCCGCAGGGTGTCATAGAGGATGTCGGACGAGAACGCCGCCTGCCGGCCGCTCTTGCGCTGCCCCTGTGTCTGGCGGTCGATCAGACCGGCGATGACCGCAGACTGCTTGAAGGTCCGCTTCATCACCGCGTTGCCGCCCAGCCATGTCTCGAACGCCGCGCGCAGGTCGTCCCCGTCAAAGAGCGGCGCGGGGGCGGTCACGGGGTCGAGGCCCCAGATCAGCGTAGCGTAGTCGGTCGAGACGAAGCCCAGGGGGTGCAGGTTGGCGGTCTCCATCCGCGCGGTGAGCAGAAGGCCCAGCGTCTGCATCGCGTTGCGGCCTGCAAAGCCGTAGACGCAGGTGTAGGCGCGACCGAAGAAGGGAAAGCTCTCGACCAGCAGGCGGTCGGCCTCGGGCAGGTGCGAACGCTCGCATTGCAGGTGCAGCCAGTCGCGGGTCGATGGCGGCAGTTCGGGCCAATCGTCCTGGCGGAACATGCGCAGGATGCGGTGGCTGAGCTGGGTCGAGGTGGCGAACTTCGTGCCCATGAAGGTCGCGATGCGAGGCGGCTTTTCGGGGCGGCGCGACACCTCGACCGTCATCTCGCGCAGGCCCTCGTAGCGCACGACTTCGCCGCCCATGAGGAAGGTGTCGCCGGGGGTGAGTGTGGCGGCGAAGCCTTCTTCGATCTCGCCAAGCTGGGTGCCGCCCGCGCCGCGCCGACCGCGCAGGCGCACCTTCAGCAGGTCCGTGTCCATGATCGTGCCGATATTCTGCCGGATCCGCAGCCCGCCGCGTGGGTCGCGAAGCTGCCATAGACCGTCCCGCTCGACCAGCCGCTGCCATTGGTCGTAAGCCCGCAGCGCGTAGCCGCCGGTCGCCACGAAATCGAGGCAGCGGTCGAAATCCGCCCGAGTAAGGCGGGCATAAGGGCCAGCCGTCCGAACCTCGTGGTAAAGGTCGATGGCCTTGAAGGGACCGGAGGCCGCGCAGATCAGCATGTGCTGGCAGAGCACGTCGCGGGGGCCGGGGCCACGTGGATCGCCGTCGAGGTCGCGCGCCTTCACCGCCTCGAGCGCTGCGACGCATTCGACGATTTCGAATCGATTGGCGGGGACGAGCAGCGCCTTCGACGGCGCGTTGTAGCGGTGGTTCGCGCGCCCGATCCTCTGGACCAGCCGCTTGACGTTCTTCGGCGCGCCGATCTGGATCACAAGGTTCACGTCTCCCCAGTCGATCCCGAGGTCGAGCGAGCCGGTGCAAACGATGGCGCGCAGGTCGCCGTTCACCATTGCGGCCTCGGTCTTGGCGCGCTGCTCGCGTGAGAGGGAGCCGTGGTGGATGCCGATCGGCAGGGCGTCCTCGTTCTGGAGCCAGAGATCGTGGAAGAAGAGCTCTGCCTGCGCGCGGGTGTTGTGGAAGATCAGCGTCGTCCGGTGGCGACGCACCTGCTCCAGCACCTCGGGAATGGCGTAGCGCCCGCCGCCGCCGGCCCAGGGGGCGGGGGCCTCGGTCGTCAGCATCGAGATGTCGGGTTCCGGGCCGGGATCGGCATGGAGGATCGGGCAGGGGTCGGGGTGCCGGGCCAGGAAGCCTGCAATTGCGGCGGGGTCCTCGACCGTGGCCGACAGGCCGACGCGGCGCAGGTTCGGCACCAAGGCCTGCAGGCGCGACAGGGCAAGGACGAGCTGGTCGCCACGTTTCGACTCAGCTAGGGCGTGGATCTCGTCCACCACGATGCGCTTGAGGCCGGCGAAGATGCGGGGCGCGTCCTCGTAGGAGAGCAGCAGGGCAAGGCTTTCCGGCGTCGTCAGCAGGATATGCGGCGGGTCCGCGCGCTGGCGGCGTTTCCGCGTGTAGCTGGTGTCGCCGGTGCGATCCTCGATCCGGATGGGCAGGCGCATATCCTCGACCGGACGGGTCAGGTTGCGCCGGATGTCGGTGGCGAGGGCCTTGAGCGGCGAGACATAGAGCGTGTGGAGGCCGGAATGGTCGCCGCCGGCAAGCTCCACGAGGCTGGGCAGGAAGCCGGCCAGCGTCTTGCCCCCGCCGGTCGGTGCGATGAGCAGCAGCGACGGCTCGTCCGCGCGGTCCAGCATGTCCTGCTGGTGGGGGTGAACGGTCCAGCCACGGGTGGCGAACCAATCGGCGAAACGGGGGGGCAGGACGGTCATGTCCGGAACTTAGGCGCGCGCCGGACCATTCGCCATGCGACAGAGGAGGGTTCGACGATGAAGGTTCTGGTGATCGGGGCGACGGGCGGCGTTGGATCGCGCCTCGTGTCCATGCTGGTCGAAAGCGGCCACGAGGTGCACGGGCTGCACCGCAAGCCCGAGCAGGCCAAGATGCTCCAGCGGCAGGGGGCCACACCGCGTGCCGGTGACCTGATGGAGATGCGGCCCTCGGACTATCGCGATGCTGTCCGGGGCATGGATGCGGTCGTGTTCTCGGCCGGTGCCGGCGGCGCGGGTGAGGTGCAGGCCGCCCGCATCGACGGGGATGGACCGGAGATGCTTGTTCCGGCGATGGAGGCCGAGGGCGTGCGGCGCCTCGTGGTCGTGTCGGTCTTTCCCGAGGCGGGGCGTGCGCGGCAGGTGCCGGACACGTTCGAGCACTACATGGCCTGCAAGAAGCGGGCCGACGTGGCGGTCGCGCGGTCGGGGCTCGACTGGGTCATCCTGCGTCCCGGAACGCTGGTCACCGCCGAGGGCGACGGATGCGTGACCGCTGCGCGCGTGGCGCCCTATGGCGATGTGGCGCGTGGCAACGTGGCCGCCGCGATCGCGGGTGTGATCGAGCGTCCGTGGCTGCGGTGGGAGGCGATCGAGCTGACGGATGGCGAAACCCCGGTGGGGGAGGCGCTGGACGGGTTCCGCCGGTAGGCTAGTGGTCGACCTCGCTGTCCTCGACGAAGAGGTTGGCCCAGGCGCGGTCGATCAGATCGGGCGTCATCTGGTTCGGGATGCCTTCGAACGCGCAGATCGAGGCCATCTGGTCGATCAGGAAGACAGGCATGTAGTTGGCATAGACGTTCCCGATCTCGGGGAAGCGGTTGCGGATCAGGTGGACCAGCGCCGCCTCGTCCAACGGCATCCCCTTTTTCTGGGCGACCAGCGCGAAGATCCTCAGGAAGTCCTTCTGGCTCGGGCCGTCGATCTTGATCTTGTAGAAGATCCGGCGGAGCGCAGCCTTGTCGAAGATCTTGTTGGGATGGAAGTTGGTCGAGAAGATCACGAGCGTGTCGAACGGCACTTCGAACTTTTCGCCCGATTGCAGCGACAGGATGTCCTTCGATTCCTCGAGCGGTACGATCCAGCGGTTGATGAGCGCCTGCGGCGATTCTTCCTGCCGGCCGAGGTCGTCCACGATGAAGACGCCGCCCGTCGATTTCAGCTGCAACGGCGCCTGGTACGTGCGCGCCACCGGGTTGTAGATGAGGTTCAGCATGTCGAGCTTCAGCTCGCCCCCGGTGACCACGGTCGGGCGCCGGCACAGGACGTACCGCGCGTCGTGCCGTTTTCGCAGGCGCAGGGACAGCGTGTCATCCTCTTCCTCGACGCTGGTATGGACGATGGGATCGTAGACCGTGATGACCTGGCCCGCGTATTCAATGGCGCGCGGGACGTAGATCGTGTCGCCGAGGGCGTCGCGGATGCCGTTCGAGATCGACGACTTGCCGTTGCCGGGCGGGCCGTACATCAGGATCGACCGGCCCGACCCCACGGCCGGGCCGAGCTGGTCCAGAAGCCGGGGCGGCAGGACGAGGTGCCCCATCGCCGCGGTCAGAAGGTCGCGCGTCATGGTGATCTTGCGGATCGACTGACGCTCGACCTGTTCGGCATAGGCAGCCATGGGGACGGGCATCGCGCCGAAATACTCGGACTGGCCCAGGGCATCGAGCGCGCGGGCCTTCCCGCTGTCGGAAAGCTGGAACTCCATCTCGCCGCTCGACGTGGCGCGCAGGGTGCCGAGCGCCTCCATCAGCTTCTGTTCGCGGGCGAGGTCGATCAGGGCCTGCGTCGTTCCGAGCGGCAGCGCGATGGCGCGGGCGATGTCCGTGACGGTGGCGGCATTGGTGCGAAAGACCGTCTTGAGCAGGATGTCCCGCATCATGACGACCGGTAGCCCCACCGCCTCGAGCGTGCGCGGCGCGGGCGGCTCCACCGGAGACGGCGTCGGCATGTTCATCGGATCGGTCCTCCTTGTCGCCAAGGGAAAGTGCCGCACGCTTGCGCCAATAATGAGGCCGAACCGGGATCAGGCGAAGGCAGACAGCGCCAGGTACAGCGAAAGCGTGGGGCCGAGCCCGAGGCCCATCGGGAATTTCCGCGCCTGCCAGCTTTCCCAGTGGGGCGCGAGGCGCGTCAGGAAGGGGATACGGCGTGCTGTGCGGTGGACCGCGACGGCGGACAGCAGCATCAGCGACAGCAGGACGAGCACGGCGTAGGCGTCCGGCTGGGCCACAAACGGCGCCGCGGCGGCCAGAAACTTGGCATCCCCCGCCCCCATCGCGCGGGCCATGTTCAGCACGAAGCCGATCCCGAGCATGATGAAGCCTTGCACGATCTGCCAGAGGTAGACGCCCAGCGGCAGGACAAAGGGGCCGACCAGCAGAAAGGTCGCCGCGAGCGTCAGGACGGCGGCATTGCGGATCTTCATGTGCCGCAGGTCGGATAGCGCAACCCAGGCGCAGGCCGGCAGGGTGAGGATGAAGAAGACCAGCGCCGCCCTGTCCGGCAGCGCAAGCTCGGCCGACAATAGCATCAGTTGGTCACGTTCGAGCCAAGCGCGTCGAGCGCCACCTGCGCCGCCTCGAAATGCTGGGGGTGCGTGTCGATGGCGTCGCGCAAAAGCCCTTCGCCCACCGCCACGTCGCCCTGCTTGATCGCCGAAAGCGCGAGCGTGTGCAGAAGTTGGGCGCGCTCGGTCTGGGACATAGGGACGACCGGCAGTTCGTAGTTGCGCTGGGCGCCGCGGGCGAGGGCGAGGTTGTTCTTGGCGGTGAAAAGGCCGGGCTCGTACCCGAGAGCCTCGGTAAAAAGGCGCTCGGCCTCGGCAGGTTGGCCCCGGCTGAGCTTGGAGAAACCCCAGTTGTTCAGGGTGCTCGCCGGGCTTGTCGTCAGGCCCGCAGCCGTCTGGTAGAGG
Source organism: Palleronia sp. (assembly GCF_042089775.1). Taxonomy (NCBI): domain Bacteria; kingdom Pseudomonadati; phylum Pseudomonadota; class Alphaproteobacteria; order Rhodobacterales; family Roseobacteraceae; genus Palleronia; species Palleronia sp. The sequence goes on along the minus strand of NZ_JBELKF010000007.1, from coordinate 63,688 downwards.
CTGTCCGCTTCGGACCATTCTCCGCGGCTGTCGGCGACCATCGCCTCGAGGCGGTAGCGCTGAAATGTGCGGTAGCTGCTTGGCAGCTTGGCGAGTTGTGCCGAAGCCGATGTCCAGTCGCCCGCGCGGATCAGGGCGTCGGCCAGCGCCAGCCGGTCGTCGGGTTCGGCCCTGCGGCTTTCGGCGACACGCGCCCAGACGGCAGCGGCCTGCCCCGGCTGCTTTGCGCGGACCAGGGCCTTGGCAAGCTGTCGCTGCAGGTCGATGCGGTCCGGGTTGTCGGCAACCGCCTTGCGGAAGTACTGCACGGCCTCGCGCGGATCGGCGGAGGCGAGCATGACCTCGTTGAGGTTCGCCTCGTCCACGACGTTCAGGTCCTTCAGCGCGCGGTTCACCTCGGCCGAGCTGGACCGATCGCCGCAAGCCGATAGCGTCATCGCTCCGCCGAGGCAGAGCGCGAGGAGGATGGTGTGGCGCATGAGATGCGTCCTTGCTGCTCGAAACGGCCCCGTTCCCTCAGCCGGGCGGGACGAGCCGGTAGCTGCCGTTCCCGCGCCGTTCGAGGGCGAAGCTCTCATTTTCGGGATCAGTGTAAGTTTCCGCGTCAAGCTTGGATAGCGCACGGGTGAGATTGGTGCGAATGTCGTCACTTTGGCCACTGTCGGCGGCGAAGGCGGCCTTGAACTGCAGATGCGCCTCGGCGACATGGCCAGTCTCCATCAGGACGACGCCGAGATTGTTGCGCGCGGGGACGTATTCGGAGTCCGCCGCGACGGCCTTGCGGAACAGATCCTCGGCCTGACCCAGTCGGCCGAGACGGAGTGATGCGGTGCCGAGGGCGGTCAGCACTTCGGGCGTCAGGCCGCTTTCGGCCGCCTTGCGCAGGTAGGCGCGGCGCGCGAGTTCGAATTCGCCGGCCTCCATCAGGCGGTTGCCAACGGTCAGCCCGTCGACCGCTTCGGCCGTCCGGTCGACCCCCGGCGCGAGCGGTCCCACCGAACCGCTCCGTGTCTGCCCGCACCCGCCAAGTGCGATCAGGACAAGGAGGAGGGGGGCGAGCCCTCCCATGTCACCCGAACTTGGCGAAGGTCGAGACGATGTTGTAGACGGACGGGCCAAGCAGGATGATCAGCAGCGGTGGCACCGTCAGCATCATCGTGGCGAGCGTCATCTTGGTCGGCAAGGTGTTCGCCTTTTCCTCTGCGCGCATGACGCGCTTGTCGCGCATCTCGGCGGCATAGACCCGCAGGGCCTCGGCGATCGAGGTGCCAAAGGCGGCCGACTGGATCAGCACCGTCACGAAGTTCGACACATCCGTCACGCCCGCGCGTTCGCCCATGTCCTTCAGCACCTGGTTCTTGTCCTTGCCGGCCCGGATTTCCTGCGTGACCATATCGTATTCGTCGGCGAGGGCCGGATAGCCAGCGCGGATCTCGCGCGCGACCCGTCCGATGCACTGATCCATCGATTGTCCAGCCTCGACGCAAACCAGCATCATGTCGAGCGAGTCGGGGAAGCCGTTGATGATCTCTTCCTGCCGCTGTTGCAGGCGCTTGGTGACCCAGTACTTCGGAATCATGTAGCCGACGGCGCCAGGCAGGATCGTGTAGAGCATCATGGAGTTCAGGCTCATATCGCCACTGCCCGAGACGTAGAGCGTATAGGCGACGCCAAGCACAAGACATGTCATGCCAAGGAAGAACTGCGCGAAGTGGTACACCCGCACCGCGTTCGTGCCGCGATACCCGGCGCGCACGAGCTTGAGTTTCACGGCCGAGAATTCTTCGGCGTTCTGGGGTTCGAGGAAGGTGGAATAGGGTTCGAGCTTGTCGACCTTGCCGCCGTCGCGCCGCAGGCTCTGCACCTCGGGTCGCTCGCGGCTCTGCTTGGCCATGCGGGCGAACTTGTCCATCGGGTCGGGCCGCCGGTTGAGCAGCAGGACCGCACAGAGCCCGAAGAGGACCAGCGCCAGGAGGCCGGGGACGATCAGGGGGCCGAGCGGACCAAACGTGTCGATGAGGAGGGCGGTTATCGCGTCCATGAGCCTCAGACCTTGATGTTCACGAGCGAGCGCATGACGAAGATGTTCGCCACGAGGAATCCGGCGACGACGAGGCAGCCCGGGACGAAGTAGGCGGTCTGTTTCACATCGTCGAAATAGTCGGGCTTGATCAGCATGATCACGACGATCGCGCCAATGGGAAAGACCGACAGGAACATGCCGGACCACTTCGCTTCGGCCGTGATGGCCTTCACGCGGCGGAACAGCTTGAATCGCGAGCGGATCACCTTGGCCAGCCCGTCGAGCACCTCGGCCAGGTTGCCGCCCGATTGCTGCTGGATCGTCACGGCCACGGCGAGAAAGCGCAGGTCCTGCATGTCAAGCCGTTCGGCCATCGCCTTCAGCGCCTCGCCGGTGTCGCGGCCATAGGCGGCCTCGTCCGCGATCACGCCCATTTCCGAGCCCAGAGGATCGGGCACCTCTTTCGCGACGGCGTTCAGGGCCGACGAGAACGGGTGCCCGACCCGAAGCGAGCGCACCATGAGTTCGACCGCGTCGGGCAGTTGCTCCTCAATCATGGCCATGCGCTTCTTGGCCTTGTTGTTGACCCATACGACCACGGCGCCGACCCCGATCCCGACCGCGCAGACGATCCTGACCGGCGTGGCTGCCCCGGTCCCGAGGGTCAGCGCGACGTAGGCGACCATCGACAGCACGCCCATGATCAGCATCAGCTGCGTCGGCGTGAACGCGATGTTGGCCTTCTGCGCCTTTGTCGCCAGAAGCGAATAGATCGGCAGCTTCTGGCTGTTCATGTGCTGGGTCATCTCCTTGCGGAGTTGATCCAGCACCTGCTCGCGCCCCTTGCCCTTGTCGAGCATCTCGATCCGGCGGTTGACCCGGCTGTTGAGCGAGATCGACCGGCCAAACACGGTCAGGTAGATGCCCTCGACCAGCAGCAGGACGGCGACGAAGATGACGCCGTAGACAATCAGTTCGACGGGGATCTGCATCCGTTCAACCTTTCACGACATCGTAGATTTCGGCCGGGAGGTCGTAGCCCCACATGCGGAACCGCTCGGCGAAGTGCGACCGCACGCCGGTTCCGGTGAAGTGGCCGAGGATCTTGTTGTCCGGCGTCAGTCCTGTGCGCTGAAAGCGGAAGATCTCCTGCATCGAGATGACCTCGCCCTCCATCCCCGTGACTTCGGTGATCGAGACCATCCGGCGCGACCCGTCCTGGAGGCGGGTCGCCTGCACGATCAGGTTCACGGCGCTCGCGATCTGGCTGCGCACCGCCTTCAGCGGCATTTCGATCCCGGCCATCGCGATCATGTTCTCCAGGCGCGACACCGCGTCGCGCGAGGAGTTGGCGTGGATCGTGGTCATCGAGCCGTCGTGGCCGGTGTTCATCGCCTGCAGCATATCAATGACTTCCTCGCCGCGGGTCTCGCCTACGATGATGCGGTCGGGGCGCATCCGGAGCGCGTTCTTTAGGCAGTCCCTCTGGCTGACGGCGCCCTTGCCCTCGACGTTGGCGGGGCGGCTTTCCATGCGGCCGACATGGGTTTGCTGAAGCTGGAGCTCGGCCGTGTCCTCGATCGTCAGGATGCGCTCGGAATTGTCGATGAACGAGCTCAGCGCGTTCAGTGTCGTGGTCTTGCCCGAGCCCGTTCCGCCAGAGACGATGATGTTGAGGCGCGTCGAAACGGCCGCCTCGAGATACATCGCCATCTGTTCCGAGAAGGCGCCGAACGCGACGAGGTCGCGGATCCCCAGCTTCTCTTTCTTGAACTTGCGGATCGAGACGAGGCTGCCGTCCACCGCGATCGGCGGGACCATCGCGTTGAAGCGCGAGCCGTCGGCGAGGCGGGCATCGACGTAAGGGTTCGACTCGTCCACGCGGCGTCCGACGGCCGAGACGATCTTGTCGATGATCCGCAGGAGGTGGCGTTCGTCCTTGAAGGTGATGTCGGTGAGCTGCAGCTTGCCCGCGCGTTCGACAAAGATCCGATGGGGGCCGTTCACCAGGATATCGTTGACGCTGTCGTCCTTCAGAAGCGCCTCAAGCGGGCCGAGGCCGCGCACCTCGTCATAAAGCTCCTGGTTCAGGGTGTGCCGTTCCTCGCGGTTCAGCACCACGCCCATTTCGGCCAGCGTCTCCGAGGCGATGGCAGTGATCTCGGCTTTCAGGTCCTGCTCGCTCGCCTGCTCCAGTGCCGCGAGGTTGAGGTTGTCCAGGAGCTCGCGGTGGAGCTGCACCTTGAGGTCGGCGAGCTTCTCCTTGCGGCGTTTCTCCTTGTCCACCGGAGGCGCCTTCGCGGCGGCGGTGCGCAGCTTGTGAGCCTCTTCCGCGGGCTTGGAAGCCGGGACGACGGGCGCAACGGTTTTGTGCGTCGGGATGCCCTTGGGCAGTGCCGGCTTGGCGGTGTCTGACTTCTTATAACGCGAGAACATCTGACCCTCAGCTTTCGGCGGCTTCACGGTTCACTTCGTGTGCAGAGGCGGCGATCTTGCCGATCTCCTTCCGCAGGGGGTTCTTCTTGGCGGCAGAGGCGAGGGGCAGGCCGCTGTCGTTGGCTTCGGTCACCGCCTTGCCGCCGTCGGGCAGGTGCACGTCGATCGCCACGCCCAGGCTTTCGGCCAGCTTCTTAAGGCGGCTGCGCCCCGCGAGATCTGCGAACCTCGGAGCCCGGTTCATGACGAAGCGCAGCTTGTCGACAGGCAGCTCTTCGGCCTTGAGCGCACGGATGAGACGCAGGGCGTTCTGGGCCGAGCGCATGTCGAGCTCGAGCAGCGCGAAATAGGCATGGGCGCGGCTCAGGACCGTTTCGGTCCACTGCACCACCGTGCTTGGCATGTCGACGACCACGTAGTCGAACTGGGCGCTTGCGAGGTCGAGGATCCGGTTCACGTCTTCGGGCTGGATGAGGTCGAGGGGGACCATCTCGGCCGGGGAGGTCAGGATATGCAGCCGGTCCTGGTGGCTCACCATGGCCTGGAAGAGCAGGTCGGCGTCCATCGTTTCGGTGTCGGAGAGCAGTTCGATCACGACCTCGCGTTGCGGCAGGTCGAGATAGGTCGAGACCGCACCAACCTGCAGGTCGAAGTCGAGGATGCAGACGCGCGGCGGGCGCTTGCCGTCCAGCAGGCTCAGCTCATTGGCCAGATTGACAGCGAATGTTGATGCGCCGACGCCACCGGCCAGTCCTTGAACGGGCAGAATGACACCGTTGCGGCCGCCCGTGTTCAGTTCGGGGCGGACGACCTCTTCGACCGGGGCGGGCGGTCGAGGCGCGGTAGCGGATCCAGCGCTGACGCGCGCGATCGCGTCGGGCAGGGCGCGGTCGGGCAAGGGGTAGGGGACGAATTCGGTCGCGCCAAGCTTCAAGAGTTGGTGCAGGATCAGGGGCGAGACGTCTTCGGCGATCAGGATCACCGCGATCCGCTGCGCGACCGCGGTGCGGATTGTCGTCGAGACCTCGTCGACATTCGCCTCGTCGTCCTTGTCGATCGCGATTGCCAGAAGTTCGAGCGATCGTGCGCCGGGTTGGGTCAGGAAGGCTGTCGCGTCGGCGAAGCACAAGTCGCCCCACGTTTCCCCAAACGCGTTCTCCATATCCTCGATCAGCAGGTCGAAGTTCTGGATATCCCGGCACACGGTGCATGCACGGATCGGCGCCAGGTCTTCGGCAAGAGCCTCACTCGTCATGTCGTATCCACACCCTTGTTCGCTACGCGTCGTCCCGCCTCTGAGGAAGCGGCGGACTGCGGCTCCAGAGCTGGAAGATCACAGAAAATCTGGGCGATAATGAGGCTGGATCGCTCCCATTATCCGGCAATCGCGAACGGTCCGCTCGACCCTATTGGGCGGCGCCGCCGTTCAACCCGCCCGTGCTCATCTGGGCCGCGTCGAGCTGCGGCACGTATGTGGCGCTGGCGATCCATTCGCGCAGGATGACCTCGGCGTAGTTGCCATAAAGCAGGTCGCCCTTGCGTCCGACGAAGCCCGAAACCTCGGTGACCGTTCTGCGATTTGCCCGCTCGCGCCCCTGCGTGACGATCAGGGGCTGCGTTTCCCCGAAGGACACGAGCGCCTCCAAGCGGTTGCGGTTGACCCCGTTGCGCACCAGTTCGGCAACGACGGCCTCCGCGCGCCGCCGACCCAGCGCATAGTTGTACGAGTCCGATCCGACGAGATCGGTGTGTCCGTAGACGCGGAAGCTGACTTCGGGGAACTGGCGTATCCACGCGGCCTGCCGGGCGACCACGGCGCGCGCCTCAGGGCTCAGCGTGGCGCTGTCGAACGCGAAGGTCACGACCGAAACCACTTCGGTCGAGAAGCGGTTGTTCAGCCCTTCGACCTGCCCGATCCGCCCGGACTGGACGAGCATGTTGTTCATCGTCGGGTTGCCGAAGCGACCTTCGTCGAGCTCTGACCCGAGCGGCGCGTTCCAAGTCGTCACGTTCGCGCAGCCTGACAGCACAAATCCCGCGAAGCTGACGGCGAGGAGGATCGACCGCGTGGTCATGGCCTAGTCCTCCATCACGTAGCCGTAGGAGCCCGAGAAGTCCTGCCGCGCAACCTCGCCGGCTGCGCCTTTCGGTCCGTCCCCGGTTACCTTCCCGAAGAGGAAGAACTCGCGCTCGGTCGGAAGCGTCACGCGGTCCGTCGGCAAGGCAAGCGCCTCGCCACGAACGGGCGAGACGAGATGAGCCGTAATGATGATGACGAGTTCGGTCTGGTCGCGATTGTACTCGGCCGAGCGGAAGAGCGCGCCGAGGACCGGAATGTCGCCCAGGAACGGAACCTGCGCGCTGACGTCGCGGAAGTCGTCCTCGAGCAGGCCGGCGATGGCAAAGCTTTCGCCATCCCGAAGCTGCACGGTAGTCTGCGCCTCACGGCGAGAGAAGCCGTCCACGCTGATGCCGGACTGGGTGGAGCCGATGGTCGGATCGATGCTCGAAACGGCGGCGTTCAACTCGATATTGATGACCTCGTCGGCAAGCACCCTTGGAAGGAAGTTCAGTTCGACGCCGAAATCCTTGTAATCGATCGAGATGCCGTCGTCGTCCTGGACCGGAACGGGGTACTCGCCCCCGGCAAGGAAGTTCGCCTCTTGCCCCGAAAGCGTGGTGAGATTGGGCTCTGAAAGCGTGCGCACGACGCCCTTGCTCTCGAGCGCTTCGAGAAGCACCTCGAGCTGAAGGGAGTTGCCGCCGAAGCTGAAGCCGAACGCGCCTTGGGTCGAAGCGTCCACCGTCAATTCCTGGCCGATGCCGTTGCTACCTTCGAGGTAATTGCCCGTTTCGGCGCCGAATCGGTTGGAAGACACGGCGATGGACGATGACAACGTCTTCGAGACAGAGCGGGACATCTCGGCGAAGCGTACCTTCAGCATGACCTGCTGCGTGCCGCCTACGCTCATCAGGTTCGAGACGCGCCCTGGCGCATATCGCTCGGCGAGTTCCAGCGCGGCATCGAGGGCCACGATGCTTGAAACGGTGCCAGAAAGGACGATGCCGTCGTTTGCCGTGCGGACCTCGATCCCTTCGCCGGGAAGAATCTGATCGATGCGCTCCTTGAACTCGCCGATGTCGGGAACGACCTGCACGTCCACGTTCGTGATCAGGCGCCCTTCGGCGTTCAACAGCGTAAGCGTGGTGCGTCCCGGCGTCTTTCCGAGGACATAGACGGTCTGATCGGACAGGGTCGAGATGTCGGCGATCGCCGGGTTCGCGATCGAAAGCTCCGCGAAAGGAATGTCGCTCTCAACGACGACGGCGCGATTCATCGGGACGCGCAGCGCAGAGGACGTGCCGTTCGACAGGACCCGCAGGTTCTGCGCGACCGCGTGTGTCACCGCGACTGGCGCAAACGCCAGACACAGGCCAAGCGCGCTGGCCTTCAGGACCGTCTCAATGCTCATGTGATCTGCCTCTGTGATCACTTGGACGCGGATCTGTCGTCCGCCTTTCTCCTCAGCATGAGGGGTGGTGCGATGTTTGACAATATTTCCATCTATCCGAGGAGGGATTGCGGAAAGGGGGCAACACTCTGTGGACCGGCTGCCCCGCCGCGGTCCTGCCGGGTCAGTTGGTGCAGGGGATGGGCATTTCGACGACTTCGGACCCGCGGCGGGTACGGATCGAGCAGGTCTGCGGCGCCGGCGCTGCGGCCACGACGGGTTCATCCTCGATCCCCAGCAGTTCACGCTGGTCGATCTCGACCATTTCCGAGACGCTTTCGTCCAGCGCACCGACGAGCGCGAGGGACAGACGGCCGGACGACTGGGCCTGGGCGAAAGAGGCAACCTGGCGCGGCGTGGCTTCGACCGTGATCGTGCGGGCGACGACGGCCTTGGTCCGTTCGGCATCGACGGACTGATCCACGGCGACGATGCGGACGTTCGTGTCGATCAGCCGCGTGACCTCTCCGTTTCGGCCGGGGAGGGCGCCGCTCCAGAAGATGTCCACGCGGTCATTGGGCCGGAGGAAGCCGGACACGCCGCTGGCGACGTCGACGCGGATGGCGAACGCGCGCATTCCGGTGCTGAGCCGGGTGGCGACGCCTGCGTCCTCGCCTGGGGCGGTGACCTTGCTGGCGAGCACGGGCTCATTGGCGGCCATCGCGCGCAGGACTGTGCGCGGGACGTCGTAGCCTTTGGGGAACATCGCATCGACCTCGGTGAAGGCACCGGCCGGGACGACCGCGCTTGGTAGTTCGATGAACTTCAGGTCGTCTCTGGCGAGGGGTTCGCCATATGCGACGTCAGCCTTCAGCGCGATCACCTTCGTCATTGGAACGACGGACGATTGGCCGGCCTTAAGCGTTGATACGTAGTCCTTTGCAAGAATAACCGCTAATCCAGCGAGCCCCAACCCGGCGAGAAGGACAGCGGCGAAAACAATACGCAAGGAACGGCTCCTCCCGTTGGGTGGTCCAACAAAGGGTACGCTTAGCTGGGCACGCCGTATTCGGCGCGCAGCGTTCACAGAGGGGAGCGCCTTGCCGCGAGACGGCAGGGACGTTCCAATGGCTTGACCCAGAGAATAGGCGCCCTGCTGATTGCAGAGCGCCTTGTGCAAAGGCTATATCAGCCGTCGGCTGCGGGCAGCTCAACGATGTTCGTGTCAGCATTCGACCCGAGGTTCTTGGTGAGATTATCGGTTGCGGTGGTCAGTCCGCCCTGAACCGCGGCCAGAACGGCGATGCCGAGGCCCACGATGGCGGCGGTCAGCACGACCCAGTCGACGGTCACGGCGCCGTCTTCGTCGTTGCGGAAGGTCTTGGCGATCTTTAGGAATTTCATGCTCTGGCTCCTGGTTGCATTGGCCCTGTGTGCGTTCTGCCGGGGCCGTGGTAAGAACTTTGCCGGGGATTGAGGCGCGTTTTGGGCGTCGCTCCGGCCTTTTCGGGATTTCGCGGAAGAGCGTCCTCCGACGAAAGGACCTTACGGGAAGGTCGTGTTGCTCACTGGCGCGATGACCGCGACGCTGTTCGCGCTCGACGTGCTGGTCGTAGAGAGGTCGGGCCGGACAGCGCTGAGAACGGTGATGCCGATGCCGACGGCGGCAGCGGTCAGGACGACCCAGTCGACTGTCACTCCGCCATCCTCGCTAAGAAGGAAGGTCGTGGCTTTGCGGCGGGCATTCATCGGTGGGCTCCGGGAGAACTTGAGCGGCTTCGCGCGGAAGCGAGCATCTGTCGCGGAAGTCGCGGACAAGGCCCGCGGCCTCCGTTCGACGTATAAGCAGCTTCAAGGATACTGCGACGTGATCGTGTAGCCGTTGTAGTGGGTGTTTCCGGTGGAAGAGAGGCCGTCCCCGGTGGTCACAGAGCTTAGTACGCCGGCGCAAACCACGGTGATCAGCGCCAGCTGAAGCATCCAATCGAGATTGAGGCCGCCAGCCTCTTCCGCACAGAATATGCTCAGCACCTCAAGTTTCATGATCGTCCTCTTATCGGCGTGGAGCCAGTGGATCGCAGGAAGCGGGCGAGGATGAGGCGGTGGCGGGGCGGTGATCGGGAAATGGTTGTCCCATACAAGGGCGGCCGCGAAGTAGCGCCCTGACTGCCGCGCCGCGGGGAAATCTGCGGTTTGTTTGGCTAAAGACGTTGGGCGAGCGGCGGAAAGCTGAAAGCTTGGCGGCAGAACAGCGCGAGTAGCCCATGAGATATCTGTTGGCGCCCGTCATCGGGCTTCTTTGCACGTTTGTTTTGCCGGCTCTTGCCGATGAGGCGCCGTCGTTCAAGGACTTCACGTTCAAGCGCGTCGGCCTTCCGTCGCAGGGCAAGCCCCGCATCAC
>NZ_JBELKF010000007.1:0-53366 GCF_042089775.1 Palleronia sp. | reverse complement strand
TCCGGCGAAGCCGCTGCCAAGCGTCGGCTCGACACCCCCTGCACCGAATGACACGGAAGTCGGGGGATTCGGCTGGTTCTGGGACACGGTTCCCGTCAACGGGCTTGGCGCTGGGGGCGTGGACAAGGCGTTGGCGGTGCTGAGGAATTCTCCGAGCGGTGCGCAGGGTCCGGTATATCGTCTGGCGTCATTGAAGGCGCTCGCGGACCGCTACGGCCCAACTCTACTGGCCGAAAGCGTGGGGACGAGTGTATCGCCCGCCTTGGCCCTTGCGGTGATTGCCGTCGAGTCGGCGGGGCGCGTAAGCGCAATTTCGGGGGCCGGCGCCGAAGGCCTGATGCAATTGATGCCGGCGACTGCCGCGCGCTTCGACGTGGCGGATAGCCTGGACCCGCAGCAGAACATCCGCGGTGGAATCAGCTACCTCGATTGGCTGATGACGCGGTTCCACGGCGATCCAATCCTGGCGCTCGCAGGCTACAACGCCGGTGAGGGAGCGGTCGAACGCCACGGAGGCGTGCCGCCGTTTGCCGAGACGCGGGACTACGTGCCAAAGGTGCTTGCGGCGTTCGCCGTTGCGCGCGGGCTTTGTGCGACGCCTCCGGTCCTGGTTTCAGACGGCTGCGTCTTTGTCGGCGAGCGCATGGCATCGTCGGATTGATCGCCTCTGCGGCGAGAGGCGGCGCCGGCAGCGCGTGCCGACGCCGTAGGGCGCATGTCAGGCGACGATCGCCGCTTCGGTCGCCGCGCGGATATCATCTTCGCTGACGTCGGGCGCCGTCTCGACGATCTTCAGACCACCTTTGACCACGTCCAGGACGCCGAGATTGGTAATCACCCGATCAACGACCTTGGTCCCGGTCAGGGGAAGCGTGCAGGACTTCAGCAGCTTTGATTCGCCTTTCTTGTTCTGGTGATCCATCACGACGACGACCCGCTGTACGCCGGCGACAAGGTCCATGGCCCCGCCCATGCCCTTGACCAGCTTGCCTGGGATCATCCAGTTCGCCAGGTCCCCGTTCTCGGCCACTTCCATGGCGCCGAGAATCGCCATCGCGATCTTGCCGCCGCGGATCATGCCGAACGACATGGCGCTGTCGAAATAGGCTGTCTTGGGGATCTCCGTGATCGTCTGCTTGCCGGCGTTGATGAGGTCGGGATCCTCTTCACCCTCGACCGGGAAGGGGCCCATGCCGAGCATTCCGTTTTCCGATTGCAGCGTCACCTCGACGTCGTCGGGGATGTAGTTTGCTACGAGCGTCGGAATGCCGATGCCGAGGTTGACGTACATCCCGTCTTCGAGTTCCTGCGCAGCTCGCTGGGCCATCTGGTCGCGATCCCAGGGCATCAGGCGTTCTCCTTCTTCCGGGTGGTGCGCTGTTCGATCCGCTTCTCATGCTCACCCTGGATCAGGCGATGGACGTAGACGCCGGGGAGATGGATCTGGTCCCCGTCGAGGCTGCCGCGGGGCACGATTTCCTCGACCTCGGCGACGCAGATCTTGCCGCAGGTGGCGGCTGGCACGTTGAAGTTTCGAGCGGTCTTGCGGAAGACGAGGTTGCCCGTCTCGTCGGCCTTCCAAGCCTTCACGATGGCCAGGTCAGCGACGATCCCGCGTTCGAGGATGTAGGTCTCGCCGTCGAACTCCTTGTGCTCCTTGCCCTCGGCAATTTGCGTGCCGACGCCGGTCTTGGTGTAGAAGCCCGGAATGCCAGCGCCACCGGCACGCATACGCTCGGCGAGGGTTCCCTGCGGGTTGAACTCAACCTCTAGCTCGCCTTCCAGATACTGACGCATGAACTCGGCGTTCTCGCCCACATAGGACGACATCATCTTCTTCACCTGGCGGGAGGCGAGCAGGATGCCGATGCCGAAATCGTCCACGCCGGCATTGTTGGAGGCGAAGGTGAGGTTCTTGACGCCCGACTTGCGGATCGCGTCGAGCAGGAGTTCGGGGATGCCGCAGAGGCCGAACCCACCCGCTGCGATCAGCATGTCGTTGCGCAGAAGCCCGTCCAGCGCGGCCTCTGCGGTGTCATAGATCTTCTTCATGAAGCTCCCCCATTGTTGCCGTCCGGTTATCACGTTTCGTCAAGGGACGTGTCAACGCAGCTTCGCGCGACTGGCAGGCTTGAGGATAAGGCCGCCGAGAAGACTTCAGAACCCGCCGCCGGAGAGGAGAGCCAAAACCGCGCTACCGGGCGTCGAAGCGGGCTGAACGGACCGGAGTTCGCTGAACATCAGGAACTTTCGCGTCAAGTCATCGAGTCTTTCGGGATTTGTGAAATCCGCGATCGAAGATGTGCCGAAGATTGCTTGTGATCTTTCCTTGAAGCGCACCAGTTGCTGGTCCACATCGAGCGCGCCGAAGCTGTCGGGCAGGTTGAACACGGTTTCGAACGCCTGCCTGAGCGGAGGGTTGGACATGACGGAATACCACTGTGCCGACTCTGACGGGTCGTTTTCGGCTACCCGCTCGAGTTCCCTTCCTAGAGACAGCGCAATTCGCATGTTCTGGTCCGTTTCCCCGACGCCGATCTCGAACTGGCGGTCGGCGTAGCGGCGCGTGATCTCTTCGGCGAAGCCTTCGGGATAGGTGCGCTCCGTCTGGTCAGGCATGTTGAACCCGAAGGCGCGTGAGGCGGCGTAGTACCGCTTGTCGGGGTTGAAGCCGACCAAGGACCGAGGATCCGTCGGGTCGGCGTTCAGCATGCGGTCGAACACCTCGCGCTGCTTTGCGATGTCCGTTCCGTAGACGGACAGTGCGTCGTCGAGGCCGAAGAACGCTGCCGTAGCACGGCGGGTTTCGCCGTCATACACGACTTGGTAGGACTTCGTGAGTGTCGGCAGCTGGTCCGACACAGCAGCAAGGAAGGCTTGAGCGCGGGTTTCGGTCGTCGCAGGCCCTCCGAAGTTGAATGCGGAAGAAAGCGCCTTGTACCTCTTGTCCGACAGTTGGTTGACGAAAGATGTCTCGTCGGTCCAGTCAGAGGTCAGCACTTTGAGCATGAAGGAATCGTCGGCAGGTTCGAGACCGAACACGTCAAGCGTCGCCGTCATGAGGCGATCGTTGCTCAGAAGATCGTCGGCGCTGGAGAGCGTCCCGGCTGCCTTGAGTTCGGTGAAGAACCCGGAAAGCCCGGCGTCCGGCCGATCACGGTTCGCGAAATCGAGCGCCTCGACCATCTTGAGGTATTTCGGCTCGCTCAGGCGATTGACGAAGGAAGCCGGATCGGCCGGATCGGATTCCAGCACGCGGCGCAGGAAATATGTGTTCTTCGCGTCCTCCTTGAGTCCGAAGGTGCTCAGCGTGGAGTTTAGGAGAAGCGGGTCCGCCATGAGATCGTCCGGAGTGGCAACATCCTTCAGCCGCTCCTTGAGCTCGCCCGGAATAGACGTGCCCGAAAGCTGGGGTCCGTCCGCGCCTGCAAAGCCGAACGTCTTCGCGAGAGAGAGATACCTCTTGTCGCTCAGGCGGTGCGCGAAAGACTCGTCGTCCGCTGGGTCCGATTCGAGGACTTTTTTTATGAACGCCCGGTTGTCGATATCCTCGTCCAGTCCGAACGCGCCGAGAGCCACGCGCAGGAGTTGTCGGTCGTTCAGAAGCTGATCTGACGTCTCGATCGACGCAATCTTTGTCTTGAAAGCCGCCAGGTCCGTACCGATGCCGGGGGAGCGGTCGAAGGCCGCTTGTTGCGTCTCCCGGGTGCGAGTCAGAAGCGACCAGCCGGCCAGTCCGCTGCCAATGACGAGGGGCGTGAAGCTCATTCCTGTACGGGCCTCCGTGCGATGGCGACAAACGGATGCCGCGTTCACGCACGATAGGAGCCGCCACCTTAAGAAGGTGCTAAGACCTGCCGGCCGCCTCAGTCCTCTTTTTTCTTCGGCGCAGCCTTCTTGGTCGTCTTCTTCGCCGCGCTCTTTTTCGAAGCCGCTTTCTTCTTCGCGGGCTTCTTTCCCGATTTTGCCTCACGCTCGGCGATCAGGATAACTGCCTCATCGAGAGTGATCGCTTCGGGATCGGTGGTCTCGGGGATGGTGGCGTTCACCTTTTCCCACTTCACGTAAGGTCCATAGCGGCCCTTCATCACGTTCACCGGACCGCCGCGGTCGGGATGCTCGCCCAGCTCGCGGAGCGGAGTTGCCGGCGCGGCTCGACCTCGCTTGGGCTTGTCCGCAAGGATCTGGACGGCGCGGTTCATGCCGACCTCCCAGACGTCATCGACCGATTCTAGATTGGCGTTGGTGCCGCCCTTGTCGCTGATCGAGTCGGCATGTTTGATGTAGGGTCCGTAGCGTCCGATATTGGCCCAGATCGTCACGCCGTCCTCGGGGTGCTTGCCAATCTCGCGCGGCAGCGCCAGCAGGCGGACGGCTTGTTCAAGCGTCACCTCCTCGGGCGTCCAGCCTTTGGGGATCGACTGGCGCGGGGGCTTCTTGTTCTCTTCCGTCACCTCGCCGCGCTGGACGTAAGGACCGAAGCGACCTTTGAAGACGTAGATCTCGTCGCCCTGATCCTCGCCCAGAAGCTTGCCCTCGGGCGGGATCGCGGTTTCGGCCTGTGCGTCGTCCATCGGCGGACCAAAGGGACGGGTAAAGCGGCAGTCGGGATAATTCGAGCAGCCGATGAAGGCCCCGCCTGATCGCGCGGTCCGCATCGACAGCCGACCTGCGCCGCAGTTCGGGCAAAGGCGGGGGTCAGAGCCGTCTTCTTTCGGGGGAAAGAGGTGGGGTTCAAGCACCTCGTTGATCTTTTCGAGCACTTCGGTGATCCGAAGCTCAGACGTCTCGGCCACGGCGGCCGAGAAGTCGCGCCAGAACCGTTCAAGCAGACGCTTGTAATCCTCGTCGCCGGCCGAAACGTGGTCGAGGTCCTGTTCGAGATCGGCGGTGAAGCCGTAATCCACGTAGCGGCGGAAGTAGTTCTCGAGGAAGGCGGTCACGAGCCGCCCCTTGTCCTCGGGGATCAGGCGGTTCTTGTCCTTGCGGACGTATTCGCGGTCCTGGATCGTCGTGACGATCGAGGCGTAGGTCGAGGGCCGCCCGATGCCGAGCTCTTCCATCCGCTTCACCAGTGTCGCTTCGGTGTAGCGCGGCGGCGGTTGCGTGTGATGCTGGAGCGCCAGCACCGCACCGTTGTCCGACAGGTGCTTTGTCTCGGCCTTCTCGGCCTCGGCGCGCAGGCCGTTGGCTGCGAAAACCGCCGCCTCGCCGTCATGGATCTGCGGCAGGCGCGCATCGTCGCCGTCCTCCGACGGCTCGTCGCGGCCCTCTTCATAGACCTTCAGGAAGCCGTCGAATGTAATGACCTGACCTGTGGCGCGCAGGCCAACATTGCCGTCGTCCGACTTGATCTCGACCGTCGTACGTTCGAGCCGCGCGGCCTCCATCTGGCTAGCCAGCGTGCGCTTCCAGATCAGGTCGTAGAGCTTGCGCTGATCGCTGTCCGAGATGCGCAGGTCGTCGGTGGCCTTCGACATATCGGTCGGGCGGATGCACTCGTGCGCTTCCTGCGCGTTCTTGGCCTTGTTCTTGTAGATGCGCGGCGAACCGGGGACATACTTTTCACCGTAGCGGTTCTTGATCGCCTCGCGGGCGCCCTGGACGGCCTCGGGCGCCATGTCGATGCCGTCGGTCCGCATGTAGGTGATGAGGCCGGCCTCGTAGAGTCTTTGCGCAGCACTCATGGTCTGGCGGGCGCCCATGCCGAACTTGCGGCTCGCCTCCTGCTGGAGGGTCGAGGTCATGAACGGGGCCGAGGGGTTGCGAGTCGAGGGCTTTGCTTCGACGCTGGCGACCTTCAGGTCGCGCGAGGCGACGGCCTGGACGGCCATCTCGGCCTGGGTGCTGTCAGCGAGATCGAACCGGTCGAGCTTCTTGCCGCCATAGGTCACCAGGCGCGCCGTGTAGGTCTGGCCGCGGGGCGTCTGAAGCTCGGCTTTCACGCTCCAGTATTCGCGAGGGCGAAACGCCTCGATCTCCATCTCGCGCTCGACGATGAGGCGCAGGCAGACCGACTGCACGCGGCCAGCGGACTTGGCGCCCGGAAGCTTGCGCCACAGCACGGGCGACAGGTTGAAACCGACAAGGTAGTCTAGCGCGCGACGGGCGAGATACGCCTGAACCAGCGGCGCATCGACCTGCCGGGGGTTCTTCATCGCTTCGGTCACCGCGCTCTTGGTGATTGCGTTGAAGACCACCCGGCTGACCGGCGTGTCCTTCTTGATCGCCTTGCGGGCACGCAGCGTTTCCTCGAGGTGCCACGAGATCGCCTCGCCCTCGCGGTCGGGGTCGGTTGCGAGGATCAGCGCGTTGTCTTCCTTCAGCGCGTCGGCGATCGCCTTGACGTGCTTCTTTGAATCGCTGCCGACCTCCCACAGCATCTCGAAATCATGCTCGGGATCGACCGATCCGTCCTTCGGCGGCAGGTCCCGCACGTGTCCGTAAGAGGCGAGCACCGTGTAGTCCGGCCCGAGATACTTGTTGATGGTCTTGGCCTTTGCAGGCGATTCGACGACGACGACGGGCATGACGCTCCCTGGGCTCGGGTTTGGCCGGGTAGATGTGGGCAGCGGGGGCGGCTTGTCAATCGCGCGCTCAACCGGCGCGGCGAAGTAGCCCGCCGCCGTCGCGCTCGATCAGCCCGTCGAGTTCAAGCCGCGTGAGGCAATCCGACACCTGCCCGGCGGGCAGGCCCAGATCGCGCAGAAGCTGGTCCTCGCTCATAGGTGAGGGACCCAGCCGCTCGAGCACGTGGTCGTCGATCCGCCCGGAGGCGGGCGGGGCCGGCGCTGCGGGCGCGACGGCTGGCGCAGGTGTCGCGGTGCGCCGAGGCGCATGGACCAGCGCATCGGGCAGGGCGGCGAGCACGTCCGCAGGGCCGCGGACCAACGTGGCGCCGTCCCGGATCAGCAGGTTGCACCCCGCGGCGCGAGCATCGAAGGGATGACCGGGAACCGCCAGCACCTCGCGCCCCTGGTCGAGCGCATCGCGCGCTGTGATGAGAGAGCCCGACTTGGCTGCCGCCTCGACCACCACGAGCGCATGGGAGATCCCGGAGATGAGCCGGTTGCGCCGCGGGAAATGCCGCGCTTGGGGCTTGAGGCCGATGGGCTGCTCGCTGACGAGGCACCCGGTCTCGATGATCCGCGCGGCGAGGTCGGCGTTCTCGGCCGGATAGATGACGTCGATTCCGCCGGCCATGACTGCCACCGTGCCGGTGTAGAGTGTGGCACGATGCACCTCGGTGTCGATGCCCCGCGCAAGGCCGGAAACGGTGGCGTGACCGGCCCGTCCGATGCCATCGGCGAGGCTGCGCGCCATGCGCAACCCGAGAGAAGATGCGTTGCGCGCCCCCACGAGACCGACGGACGGTCGCGACAAGACCCCGATGTCGCCGCGAACCCAGAGAACCGGAGGGGCGTCGGCAATTTCGGCCAAGGCTTTCGGGTATCCCGGCCCCAGGAAAAGCAGTGGGCGGGCGCCAACGGCGTGGCCCGCCTCGAGCTCGGCCCGGACGACGGCAGGCGGGCAGGTGGCGTAATCGCTGATCCCTGCGGCTGCGGCAATTTTCGGCAAGGCTGCCAGCGCGTCGCTGGCGGTCCCGTGTTCGGCCATCAGGCGATGGAAGGTCGTGGGGCCGACGCGGCGTGAGCGCAGAAGACGAAGCCAGACGAATGCGTCTTCCTCGGTGGGGGGGGGATGAGGGGGTGTGGAAGGGAGAAACTCCATTGCCCGCCTTGCTCCGTCTCCTGCAGGCACAGATCTCGGCCATAAAGGTTAACGGGCGGTAAACCGAAATCCGGGTTTTGAGCGCGATCGTTTAACCTTCTGGAAAAACGCGAAAATTCTTCTCAGTCGGCGTGACCTTTCAAGCAGAGTTGGCGCCGGCTGACGGAATTACCCGCCGACACAGCCCTTGGGCCCAAGAAATAAGAATCAGGCTGCCGATCCGCCGACGGTCAATCCGCCGATCAGCAGAGTCGGTTGCCCCACGCCGACGGGCACCCACTGCCCTGCCTTGCCGCAATTCCCGATGCCGGGGTCGAGGCTCATGTCGTTGCCGACTGCGCGGATCTTCTGCAGCGCCGTGGCGCCATCGCCGATCAGGGTCGCGCCCTTGACCGGCGCGCCCACCTTGCCGTTCTTCACGCGGTAGGCTTCGGTGCAGGAGAAGACGAACTTGCCGTTGGTGATGTCGACCTGGCCGCCGCCGAAGCCAACGGCGTAGAGCCCGTCGTCGAGGCCCGACAGGATGCTCTCGGGGCTTTCGGTGCCGGGCTGCATGTAGGTGTTGGTCATCCGTGGCATCGGGGCGTGGGCATAGCTTTCGCGGCGCCCGTTGCCGGTAGGCGCCACGCCCATCAGGCGCGCGTTCTGGCGATCCTGCATATAGCCGACCAGCACCCCGTCCTCGATTAGCGTTGTCGCGTTCGACGGCGTGCCCTCGTCGTCCACGGTGATCGAGCCGCGGCGGTCGGGCAGGGTGCCGTCGTCCAGCACGTTGATTCCCGGTGCTGCAATGCGCTGGCCCATCAGCCCGGCGAAGGCCGAGTGGCCCTTGCGGTTGAAGTCGCCCTCGAGCCCGTGGCCGATCGCCTCGTGCAGAAGGATGCCGGGCCAGCCCGACCCCAGCACCACGTCCATTATGCCGGCCGGCGCGGGTTCCGCGCGCAGGTTCACCAACGCGATGCGCAGGGCCTCGCGCGTCACGTCCTGCCAGTGGCTGCGGTCGATGAGCGGGGTCAGCGCGTGGCGTCCGCCGCCGCCGTGATAGCCTTGCTCGCGGCGGCCGTTCTCTTCGACGATCACGGCGACGTTCAGGCGGGTCATCGGGCGGATATCGCGCACCACATGCCCGTCGGGGCGCAGGATCTCGACCTCCTGGATCGATGCGGCGAGCGTGGCCGAAACCTGCACGACCCGCGGATCGAGATCGCGGGCGAAGGCATCGATCTCGCGCAGCGTCTCGATCTTCACGCCGAATGCGGCGTCGGCCATCGGGTCGGTGTCACCGTAGAGCCGCCGGTTCGTTGCCGGCGGCGCGTCGGCCATGGTTCCGCCACCGTCGCCCACGGCGAGGCGCGCCGTGTCGGCCGCGCGCAGAAGCGCGTGCTCGGTCAATTCGGTCGAGTGGGCGTATCCGGTGACCTCGCCCCTGACCGCGCGCAGCCCGAAGCCCTCGGTCGCGTCGTACGCGGCATTGCGGACCCGGCCGTCATCGAAAGTGATCGCCTCGGAGCGCTTGCGCTCGAAGAACAGCTCGCCGTCCTCGGCGCCGTCGGTGGCCTTGCGCAGGGCGCGCAGCGCAGCGCTCTCGTCGATCCGGGACTCGAGCGGGCGGAAGGGGGCTTCGGACATGTCGTCTCCGGTCTGCGTGGTTCGGCTGATATGTGCATGATGCGCCTCATTTCCATCCCGTGCCGCGGCGATCTGCAACGGGCAGACGCGCAAATACAGGCGATTTGACGCAACACGGCGACTTGCCGTCCGGGCGCTGATATGGTCTTAAGCCATCGATTTCCACGGGACGAGTGCGCCACCGGATCCCGCGTGCGTGCCCGAAAGCTGCCCGACCGAGCCGAACAGGATAGAGCCGATGCGCGCACGCCACCTCATTGCCGCCCTTCTCACGCTTCTCCCCGGGCCTCTGCTCGCACAGGACGGCCCGATCGGCGATCTGCCGATCATCGGCAAGCCTTCGTACGGCGGCACGGGCTTTCAGCCGGCCGTGACAGAGCTGTCGCGGGATCTTCAGTGGCTCGACGGGATGGTGCTGATCATCATCACCGCGATCACTTTCTTCGTGATCGGCATCCTGTTCGTCGCACTCTGGCGCTTCAGCCACCGGCGCAACAAGAGTCCGCAGGCGTTCACTCACAACACCCCGGTCGAGATTGCATGGACCATCGTGCCCATCATGATCCTGATCTTCATCGGTTCGTTCTCGCTGCCCGTCCTGTTCGAGCAGCAGGAGATCCCCGAGGCCGACATCACGATCAAGACGACCGGCTACCAGTGGTATTGGGGCTACGAGTATCCCGACCACGGTTTCTCATTCGACAGCTACATGATCGGCTCGCCTTTCACCGGCGGTGACAATCGCCTGACCGATGAAGTCCGTGCGCAGCTGCAAGAGGCTGGCTATTCCGAGGATGAGTTCAAGCTTGCGACCACGACGGCAATGGTCGTTCCTGTGAACTCCACCGTCGTCGTCCAAGTGACCGGCGCAGACGTCATCCACTCCTGGACCGTGCCTGCCTTCGGCGTGAAGCAGGATGCGGTTCCGGGCCGGCTCGCGGAATTGTGGTTCGAGGCGAACGAGGAAGGCGTGTATTTCGGCCAGTGTTCCGAACTCTGCGGCATCGCGCACGCCTACATGCCGATCACCGTGAAAGTGGTGAGCCAGGAGGAATACGAGGCTTGGCTGGATTGGGCCATCGAGGAATACGGCGGCACACCGCGCGTGACCGCTGATGCGGCGATCATCGATGAGGTCGAAGAAGTGCCCGCCGCGGCCCTCGTTACGGAATAAGGAAGCGACATGACAGACGCCACCATCTTGGACCGCCAGCACGAGGCCCAGTTCGGCGATTACTTCGCCCTGCTGAAGCCTCGGGTGATGACGCTCGTCGTCTTCACCGCGCTGGTCGGCATGCTGGTGGCGCCGGTGGCGTTGCACCCGTTCCTGGGGTTCTGCGCGATCCTGTTCATCGCGGTGGGCGGCGGTGCGGCCGGCGCGCTGAACATGTGGTGGGACGCTGACATCGATGCGGTAATGCGGCGCACGTCCAAGCGTCCGATCCCGACGGGCCGCGTAACGGGGCGGGACGCGCTGTCGATCGGGTTGGCGCTGTCGGGCTTCGCAGTCGTGATGCTCGGGCTGTCGACCAACTGGGCGGCGGCTGCCCTGCTTGCCTTCACCATCTTCTTCTACGCTGTAGTTTACTCCATGTGGCTAAAGCGCTCGACACCGCAGAACATCGTGATCGGCGGTGCCGCAGGCGCTTTCCCACCGATGATCGGCTGGGTCGCGGCAACGGGTTCGGTGAACCTCGAAGCGATCTTGATGTTCGCTCTGATCTTCCTCTGGACCCCGCCGCATTTCTGGGCGCTCGCGCTGTTCATGCGGTCGGACTATGATGATGCTGGCGTGCCAATGCTGACGGTGACACATGGTCGCCGCGCCACCCGCCGCCACATCTTCGTCTACACCCTCGTGCTGGCCGCATTTGCAGTCTGGCTAGGCTTCACCTCCGCGGGTGGACCTGCCTACCTTGTTGCAGCGATCGCTCTGAATGCGTGGTTCGTGAAGGGCGCTTGGGACATCCTGCGGCGCGACGAGAAGACGGCCGAAGCCGACGGCTACATCGTCGAGAAGAAGTTCTTCAAGTTCTCGCTTCTTTACCTCTTTCTGCATTTCGGCGCGCTTCTCGCCGATGCTGCTTTCCGTGCCGCGGGAATGATCGCATGATTCAGGTTGAGCACGAGACTCACCGGCGGCGCCGGTCGCGTAACTTGGGGATGCTGGTCGTCCTGATCGGGCTGATCTGCATCGTCTTTGGTCTGACGGCTGTGAAGGTGAAGCAGCTAGGTGCCGTGCAAGGCTTCGACCATGCGGTGCGCCCCGAACTGCTACCCGGCGAGAAGGCTCCGGAGTAATGGACGGCAAGACAAAAACTCTGTTCGGCACGCTGGGCGTCATCGTCTTCATGGGCGCCATGGCCTGGGCGTCCGTTCCGCTCTATTCCTGGTTCTGTCAGGTCACGGGCTACGGTGGCACGACGAACGTATCCGAGGCCGGCGCGGACGAGGTGCTGGACCGGACGGTGACCGTGCGCTTCGATGCCACGACCGAGGCGGGGATGCCCTGGGAGTTCAAGCCGGTCGAGCGCCAGATGACGCTACGCATCGGCGAGACAGGCCTTGCCTTCTACGAAGCGTACAATCCCACCGATCGCCCGATTGCAGGTCAGGCCAGCTACAACGTGGCACCCTTCTATGCGGGCCAATACTTCTCCAAGGTCGATTGCTTCTGTTTCACCGAGCAGGTCCTGCAACCCGGGGAGCGCGTTCAGATGCCGGTGTCGTTCTTCGTTGATCCTGCCATCGTCGATGACCGCGATGCGAAATACGTGAAGCACATAACGCTTTCCTATACATTCTACGAGATCGACCTGCCCGAAGAAGAACGGCAGGCAAGCCTCACGACCAACTGAGCCAGCCGAGGGACGCAATGGCACACGAAAAGAACCACGATTACCACATATTGCCGCCGTCTCTGCACCCGTTCGTCGCGGCAATCGGGGCCTTCGTCATGCTGTTCGGCGCGGTCATGTGGATGCACGGTGTCACGCCGTTCATGTTCGCGATCGGCCTCGTGATCGTTCTGTATTCCATGTTCGCATGGTGGAAGGATGTCGTTGCCGAGTCGAACGTCGGCGATCATACGCCCGTCGTTCGCATCGGCCTGCGGTACGGCTTCATCCTGTTCATCATGTCCGAGGTGATGTTCTTCTCGGCGTGGTTCTGGTCGTTCTTCAAGCACGCGCTCTACCCGATGCAGACGTTCAGCGAAGGGCAGTGGCCGCCCCCGACGATCGAGACGTTCGACCCGTGGCACCTGCCGCTGATCAACACGCTGATCCTGCTCTGCTCGGGCGCGGCGGCGACTTGGGCGCACCACGCGCTGGTGCACGAGAACAACCGCAAGGACACCGCGAATGGCATCCTGATCGCCGTCCTGCTGGGCATCGTGTTCTCGGTCTTCCAGGCCTACGAGTACAGCCACGCCGCCTTCGGCTTCGCCGGCAACATCTACGGCGCAAACTTCTTCATGGCGACGGGTTTCCACGGCGCGCACGTCATCATCGGAACGATCTTTCTGTTCGTGTGCTACCTGCGCCTTCGGGCCGGTCACTTCACGCCCGAGAAGCACACGGGCTTTGAGGCGGCCGCCTGGTACTGGCACTTCGTGGACGTGGTGTGGCTCTTCCTCTTCGCGTCGATCTACATCTGGGGCTCCTGACCTTATCAGTAGTCAGAATTGGAGGAGCGGCGGGGCAACCTGCCGCTCTTTGACGTTGAGGTGATCGCATGCGGTGGATCGGTCTTGCTTTTATCGGCCTGGGGGGCCTTGCGGTTCTCCTGACGCTTGGGTTCTGGCAGGTCACCCGGCTTCAGTGGAAGGCAGGCCTGCTGAACGACATCGAAACCCGGATCGCGGCGGCGCCCGTTGACTTGCCGGCCGATCCTGACCCTGAGGCGGATCGGTATCTTCCGGTCGAGGTGTCGGGCCGCACCACGGGGACCGAACTGCACGTGCTGGTTTCGACGCGGCAGACCGGGGCCGGCTATCGGATCATTGCGCCTTTCGAGACGGGGGCGCGGCGCATCATGGTCGATTTGGGTGTCGTTCCCACCACAGAGAAAGAGCCGCTACGCCCAGCGCAGAGGCTCTCCGTGGCTGGTAATCTCCATTGGCCGCGAGAGAGCGACCGCTTTACGCCGGATCCCGAGCGTGACCGTAACATCTGGTTTGCGCGCGACGTGGACGCGATGGCCGAGGCGCTCGGGACCGAGCCATTGCTGATCGTGGCGCGACAACTCGAACCCGCAGTCCCGGGCGTCACACCGTTGCCTGTGACGGAGACAAACATCCCGAACGATCACCTGCAATACGCGATAACGTGGTTTTCCATTGCCGCCCTGTGGGCGGGGATGACAGTGCTGCTGGGCTGGCGTATGGCGGGCCGCACCGGCAGGAAGGCGTGAGAATGCGATACGTTTCGACCCGCGGGCAGGCGCCCGCCCTGGATTTCGAAGGTGCGATGCTGACGGGCCTGGCGCGCGACGGCGGCCTTTATGTGCCTGAGACGATCCCGAGGATGAGCAAGGACGAGATCGCCGCTCTCGCCGGTCGTCCCTATGAAGAGACTGCGCTGCGCGTCATGCTGCCATTCACGGGAATGGACGAGGCTCGGCTGTCAGACCTGATCTTCCGCGCCTACCATGGCTTCGGCCACGACGCCCGCGCGCCGCTGAAGCAGCTGGGGCCGAACCACTTCCTGCTGGAACTCTTCCACGGGCCCACGCTCGCGTTCAAGGACTTCGCGATGCAGCTGATCGGCCAGCTGTTCCAGGATGTGATGACGCGCCGGGGCGAGCGGATCACCATCGTCGGCGCGACGTCCGGTGACACCGGAAGCGCGGCAATCGAGGCCTTCCGGGGTCTCGATAACGTCGAATGCTTCATCCTCTTTCCCGAGGGACGCGTGTCCGAGGTGCAGCGGCGGCAGATGACGACACCGGCCGAGGCGAACGTGCATGCACTGGCGGTGGAGGGCGACTTCGACGACTGTCAAGCCGCCGTGAAGGACATGTTCAACGACCACGGCTTCCGCGACCGCGTCGGGCTGACGGCTGTGAACTCGATCAATTGGGCGCGCGTTCTGGCCCAGGTCGTGTACTACTTCAGCGCGGCGACGGCGCTCGGGGCACCCGCCCGCACGGTCTCGTTCACTGTTCCGACCGGCAATTTCGGCGACATCTTTGCCGGCTGGATCGCAAAACAGATGGGCCTGCCCATCGACCGGCTGGTCATCGCGACGAACCGCAACGACATCCTTCACCGCACCTTCGCGACCGGCTCGCACAGGAAGGAGGGCGTCAGCCCCACGATCAGCCCATCAATGGACATCCAGGTCAGTTCGAACTTTGAGCGGGCGCTGTTCATGGCCTATGACCGCGACGGTGCCGCCGTTGAGCAACTGATGGAAGAGCTGAAGGCGGATGGCGGGTTTCCCGTGAGCCAAGGCGCCATGCAGGCGCTCCGCGAGGACTACGACTCGGGCCGCGCATCCGAGGACGAGACTGCGGCCACGATCCGCGCGATGCACGCCCGGACGGGCGAGACGCTGTGCCCCCATACGGCCGTGGGCGTGAAGGTTGCCGAAGAGCATCTGGGCGGCAGCCCGATGGTCACGCTGGCCACGGCGCACCCGGCGAAATTCCCCGATGCGGTCGAAGCCGCGACCGGACAGCGACCGCCGCTTCCGGACCGCATGGCCGACCTGTTTGACCTGCCCGAGCGCATGACTTCGGTGCCGAACGCGGTCGCCGACATCCAGACCCTTATCGAAGAGCGTATCAATTGACCGTCAACCTCCACACCTTTTCCAACGGCCTTCGCGTCGTGACCGAACACATGCCCGGCCTCAAATCGGCCAGCGTGGGCATCTGGGTGACGGCCGGGGGGCGGCACGAGACGGTCGAGCAGAACGGCATCGCCCATTTCCTCGAGCATATGGCGTTCAAGGGCACGGCGCGCCGTACGGCTCTTGAAATCGCCGAGTCAATCGAGGACGTCGGCGGCTACATCAACGCCTATACCAGCCGCGAGATGACCGCGTTCTACGCGCGCGTGCTCGAGGCGGACGTTCCCCTGGCGCTGGACGTGATCTCGGACATCGTGCTGAACCCGATCTTCGACCCGCGCGAGATCGAGGTGGAGCGCGGCGTGATCCTGCAAGAGATCGGTCAGGTCAACGACACGCCAGACGACATCGTGTTCGACTGGCTGCAGGAGTCGGCTTTCCCGGACCAGCCGCTGGGCCGCCCGATCCTGGGTCCGTCCGAGCGTGTGGCCGGGTTCACGCGCGACGACCTCGCGACCTTCGTGGACCAGCGCTATGGCCCGGGCGACCTGATCCTGTCGGCTGCCGGGGCCGTCGATCACGACGCCGTCGTGCGCTTTGCCGAGCAGACGTTTGGCCACCTGGCGGCGCGCTCCCGCGCCGCGCCGGTGCCTGCAACGTTCCGGGGCAGCGAGCGGCGCGAAGAGCGCAAGCTCGAGCAGGTCCACTTCACGCTGGGCTTCGAGGCGCCGAGCTATCGCGACCCCGATTTCTACACCGCCCAAATCCACGCGAGCGCGCTTGGCGGGGGGATGTCCTCGCGCCTGTTCCAGGAACTGCGCGAGCGGCGGGGCTTGTGCTACACGATCTTCGCACAGGCCGGCGCCTACGACGACAGCGGCCTGATGACCATCTACGCGGGCACCTCTCCCGAAGAGATCGCGGACCTGGCCCACGTCACGGTGGACGAGATGAAGCGCGCCGCCGACGACATGACCGAGGCCGAGATCGAGCGTGCGCGCGCGCAGATGAAGGCCGGGCTTCTGATGGGTCTTGAAAGCGCCTCGGCTCGGGCCGAACGGCTTGCCCGGCTGCTGTCGATCTGGGGCCGGATTCCGACGCTGGAAGAGACGGTCGACAAGATCGACGAAGTGACGCTGGCGCAGGTGCGCGGCTTCGGGGCGCGGATGGTGCAAAGCGCACCGGCCATGGCGCTCTACGGCCCGATCGACGGCGCACCGGGTCTGACGGATCTGTCCGGCAGGCTGGCTGCCTGATGGCCTTCGGTCGGCGGCGGCTCAGGGTCGAGAGCGACCGCCTGACCCTTCGCCCGCCCGAGCATACCGATTTCCGCGCGTGGACCGAACTGCGCCGCGTGTCAGCCTCGTTCCTGCAGCCGTGGGAGCCTGTATGGGCCCCGGATCATCTGACCCGCAAGAGCTTCACCAATCGCGTGTATTGGGCGCAGCGGTCGGTGCGGGGCGAGACGGCGCTGCCCCTGTTCATCATCCGGCGCGAGGACAGCTCACTTGTCGGTGCTATCACGCTCGACAACATTCGGCGTGGGCCGGCACAATCGGGGACGCTGGGCTACTGGATCGGCGAGCCCTTCGCGCGCCAGGGCTACATGCGCGAATCGATCGAGGCGCTGACCCACCACGCCTTCCACCGGCTGGACCTCAGCCGGATCGAAGCGGCGTGCCTGCCCGAGAACAAGGCCTCGCGCGCAGTGCTTGAGCGGTCCGGCTTCAAGTATGAAGGTGTCGCTCAATCCTACCTGCAGATCGCCGGCCGGTGGCGTACCCACGTGCTCTACGCCAACCTCCGCCCAGACCGGCGTGGACGAACCGACGTCGGCTAGCCGTTCACGTCACCGCGATTGGATCGGCGCTGTGGCCGTCGCTAACCTCGGGGCAGGAGGTGCCGCCATGTCCCGCTTTCCTGCCCTCACCATCGCTGTCGTGCTTGTTGTCGGACCCGTCGCCGCGCAAGACCGCCAGAGCCACTGCATCGCCATCGCCGACGCCGCGCCGGGAATCGAGTACGTACATGCGGCAGCCTGGGGCGATCCGCTGGCCGACTACACGGTGCGCCTGACCTACGTGGACCACTCGCAGTTCCTGATCGAGGCGCCCGACGGCACGACGGCGGTCACCGATTACAACGGCTGGCTTGCGGGTGCCCCCATCGTGCCTGACGTGGCGACGATGAACCACGCGCATTCGTCGCACTGGACGATCTCTCCCGATCCGCGCATTCCGCATGTTCTGGAAGGCTGGGCGACGGGACTGCGCCCACCCCTCATCGGCTGGAGGTCGGAGAAGTCTTCGTCCGCAACGTCCCCACGGACATCCGGTCGGGTTATGCGGAATCGAGAAATACGGCAATTCGATCTTCGTCTTCGAGGTCGCGGGGCTCTGTATCGGCCATCTGGGGCACCTCCATCACGAGCCGGACGAAGCGCAATACGCGGCGCTCGGGCGGCTCGACGTGGTGATGGCGGCGGTCGACGGTGGCATGACGGTGGACCTCGACACGATGATCGCGGTGCTCACCCGGCTGGAAAGCTCGGTCATCCTGCCGATGCACTGGTTCGGGCAGGCGACGCTCGGGCGATTTCTGGACGGCATCGCGCGCGAGTTCGCCGTGGAGATGCGTGACGACCCGTCGATCGAGGTCAGCTTGCGCACGCTGCCCGAACGCCCCACGGTATACGTCCTGCCACCTTTATCAGGACTGCGATGACGACCGACTGGCTGAAAGATCTGACGACAATCCTGTCCGATGGCGCCCTGCGCGAGGTCGGAGACACATACCTGACCGAGCCGCGGGGCATGTGGCGCGGCAGCGCGGCGGCGGTGGTCGCTCCGAGCGATACCGAGGAGGTCGCGCGCGTAATCCGCTTTGCCGCCTCGCGCGGCATTCCAGTGGTGCCATGGAGCGGCGGCACAGGGCTCGTGGGCGGGCAGACCATGCCCGATGCCATGCCGATCCTGCTGTCGACCGAACGGATGAACCGCATCCGCGAGGTGTACCCGTCCGAGAACGTTCTGGTGGCCGAGGCCGGCTGCATCCTTACGGACGTGCACGGCGCGGCGGCCGATGCGGACCGGTTGTTTCCCCTGTCGCTGGCAAGCGAGGGGACAGCGCGGATCGGGGGGCTGCTGGCGACGAACGCGGGAGGCGTGCAGGTGCTACGCTATGGCAACGCGCGAGACCTGGTCCTGGGGATCGAGGCGGTTCTGCCCTCGGGCGAGATCCTGCGGGGGCTCCGGCGCCTGAGGAAGGACAACACCGGGTATGATCTGCGCAATCTTCTGATCGGGGCCGAAGGAACGCTCGGTGTCATTACCGCGGCCGCTTTGCGCCTGTTCCCGCGTCCTGCGCACGAAGGGACGGCGGTGCTGGTGGTGGAGAGCCCGGCCAAGGCGCTCGACCTGCTTGGGCGGGCGCTGAAGCTCGGCGGCGTCACCGCTTTCGAGCTGATGGCGGGGCAGGGGATGCAGTTCCTCCAAGAGACCGGTGTGCCGGTCAGGCTGCCCTTCCCCGAGGCGCCCGAGTGGTCCGTGCTGATCGATCTGGGGCTGGGTCCCGAGGACGACCCGATCGAGCGGCTCGAGCGGCTGTTCGTGGAGGGGCATGAGACCGGCTTGGTGAGCGACGGCGTCATCGCCTCCAGCGAGGCGCAGCGACGTGACCTCTGGGCGGTGCGCGAGACCATCCCCGAGGCGAACAAGCGCATCGGCGCGATCGCGTCGAACGACATCTCCCTGCCACTGTCGGCCGTGCCGGATTTCATCGACGGCTGCGGCGCACGGCTCCGGCAGGCGGCCGATCTGCGGATCAACTGCTTCGGCCACCTTGGCGATGGCAACCTGCACTACAACCTGTTCCCGGCCGAGGGGCGGTCGAGGGCAGACTACACCGACCGTGTCGCAGAGCTGCGCGAGATCGTGGCCCACGAGGTTGCGGCGCGCGACGGGTCGTTCTCGGCCGAGCATGGGGTGGGGCGGCTCAAGGTGGCCGAGCTCGAGCGGTACGGCGATCCGGCCAAGATGCAGGCGATGCGCGCAATCAAGGCGGCGCTCGATCCCGCCGGCATCATGAACCCCGGCGCGGTGCTGCGCGCCCCCAGCCGTTAGCGCAGGAAGTTGGGACGCAGCCGCAGCCGCCGCTGGCTTTCGCGCGGCAGGTGGCGGTTCAGCCGCCCGGAGGCGACCGAGAACAGCGCCACGATCCCCAGCGTCAGCAGGATGAAATAGCCGGCGAGGATGGGGTAGGGCACGAACGGGTTGAAGGTCTTGTCCGCGAAGTAGTTGGCGTAATAGAGCGCGTCGCCCCGCTGCTGCCATGCCGGAAAGCCCGAGAAGAACACCAGCGTCGTCGCGTGGAACAGAAAGATCGCCTCGTTCGTGTAGGCGGGCCAGGCGAGGCGCAGCATGGTCGGGAAGGTGATCCGGCGGAACCGGGTCCAGCCTGTCAGGCCGTAAGCCTCGGCCGCCTCCATGTCGCCGCGCGGGATCGCCTTGAGCGCGCCGTGGAAGATCTCGGCCGAGTATGCGGCGGTGTTGAAGAACAGCACGATCGCAGCACCCAGCCACGCGGCCGTCAGCGGGTTCGCCAGCGACGTCTGCCCCTTGAGCGACAGGAAGGCGAAATAGGCAAAGAAGAACTGGATGAAGAGCGGTGAGCCGCGGAAGAGCAGGATGAACCACTCGCTCGGCTTCCGCGTGAGCCGGGTCTTCGAGGCCTTCCCGACGGCCAGCGCGATGGCCAGACCGAAACCGAGCGCCAGCGCCACGACCGCGAAATAGACGTTCCAGATCAAGCCAGAGCCGATCAGTGTGACCTGCTGGCACAATGTGAAGTCTTCGCGCGGCAGCAGTCGCTCGCCGATCCCGAGCGAGCGCAGCGCGTAGTCCTGCACCGTCTGCCAGCAGCTCATCGTGCGACCGCCTGGCCCAGGGACAGCCGCGCCATGACGCGGTCCAGCACCACCTCCGAGACCCGCGTGAGGCCGAGGTAGAAGACCAGCAGCGCAAGGAAGTACCACATCCGCCAGTCTCCGTGCGGGTAGCTGGTGAAGTTGGGTGTCTTGGTGCCGCCAAGCTCGCGCGCCCAATAGACGATGTCCTCGATCCCCAGGAGGAATAGCAGCGGCGTCGCCTTCACGAGCACCATCCACAGGTTCGACAGCCCCGGCAGCGCGTAGATCCACATCTGCGGGACGATGATGCGGCGGAAGGTCTGGGCGCGGCTCATGCCGTAGGCGGCAGCGGTCTCGAGCTGCGCCTTGGGAACGGCCATCATCGCGCCGAAGAGGACGTTGGCCGCGAAGGCGCCGAAGACGATGGCGAAGGTGAAGACGGCGATCGCGAAGCCATAGACCTCGTGCGCCCATTGCGGCGCATTGCTCGACGGCGCCTTGGCCTCGGGGCAGACGAGGAACTCTGTGCCTTGGCGAACGGCTTGGGTCCAGTCGGGGCAGAGCGCCTGATGGCGCAGCCACTCGACGCCCTGGTCGATCGCGATGACGAAGAAAAGGAAGAAGGCGATGTCCGGCACGCCGCGGACGATGGCGATGTAGGTGCGGCCAAGGATCTTCACCGGCCAGAACCGGGCCCGCGCCGCCATCGCGCCCCCGAACCCGAAGAGCAGCGCCACAGGGGCGGTGATCGCCAGCAACAGCAGGATCGTCCCGAACGAGGCATAGAACGCCAGGTGCTTGCCCGTCGTCAGGTAGCAGGCAAACCAGGCGAGCCCGTCAAGCTGGGATGGATCGGCGCAAATGGGGAGCAAGGGGAGAGGCCTGTCGCGGCCGGCACCTCGTCCCGGGGACGCGGCCGGCGATGTCGGAAGGACGGGCGGGCGCGGACGGCGCCCACCCGCGTCGTCAGATCAGAACTGGGGCGTGTCGGGCAGCCACTTCGCGATCAACTCGTTCAGCGAGCCATCTTCCTTCATGCTCTGGATGGCGGCGGTGAAGGTTTCGCGCAGTTCCGTGTCGCTTTGGCGGAAACCCATGCCGATGCCTTGTCCGAGCTGAACATCTTCGCCCACAAAAATCAGATCTTCGTTGCTTTCGACATAGGAGGTCACGAAGTCTTTGTCCGCGAACACCGCGTCGGCCTCGCCATTGCGGACGGCAGCGACGGTATCCTCGGGGTTCGGGAATTCCAGCAGCGTGGCCCCGGTGCTGGTGACGTGATCGGCCTGGATCGTGCCGGTCTGGGCGGCGACGACGCCGCTCTCGACGTCCACGTCCTCGGACAAGGCGGCATAGGCCGAGGGCAGCGGCGGTGTGTAGTTCTCGGAGAAGTCGAGGACCTCTTTACGCTCGTCCGTGATCGACATGCCGGCGATGATGGCGTCGTAGTTGCCGGACATCAGGTTCGGGATGATCGAATCCCAGTCGTTCGTCACCCACTCGCATGTCAGTTCGGCGCGGGCGCAGAGTTCGTCGCCCAGCTCACGCTCGAACCCGGCGATTTGGCCGTTATCGTCGAGGAAGTTGTACGGAGGGTAGGCGCCTTCGGTGCCGAGGCGGACGGTGTCCTGTGCGAGGCCGGCACCAGCCGTGAGGGCCAGGAAGGCGGTGCCGAGGATCAGGCGGTTCATGATGGTCACTCCTGTTGGTTTTTTGTTTATCGCCGAACCGTGCGCTGAAACGGGGGGAAATGACAAGAATGCTGCCCCGTTCAGGCGGGGGTGGTGGAACCGAGGAAACCGCGCAGGCGCTCGCTTTCCGGTTGACCGAACAGTCGGTCTGGCGCGCCCTCTTCCTCAATCCGGCCCTGGTGGAGGAAGATCACATGATCTGAACAGTCGCGCGCCATGTTCATGTCGTGGGTCACGAGGATCATCGTGCGCCCCTCTTCGGCGAGGGCCTTGATGACGCGCACGACCTCCTGCTCGAGTTCGGGATCAAGCGCCGAGGTCGGTTCGTCGAACAGCAGCGCTCGCGGCTCCATGCACAGCGCGCGGGCAATGGCGGCGCGCTGCTGCTGGCCGCCCGACAGCTCGGCCGGATAGCGGTCGGCCTTGTCGCCGATCCCGACCTTCTCGAGATAACCGCGCGCGGCGTCCTCGACCTCGGCGCGGTTGCGCTTCAGGACGTGGACGGGGGCCTCCATGACGTTTTGCAGGATCGTCATGTGGGCCCACAGGTTGAACGACTGGAAGACCATCGACAGGTTCGTGCGGATGCGCATGACCTGCTTCGCGTCGGCGGGACGCCGGTCCAGCCCGGCGCCCTTCCAGCGCACCGGCTCGCCCTCGAAGGCGATCTCGCCCTGCTGGCTGTCCTCAAGGAGGTTGCAGCAGCGCAAGAGGGTCGACTTGCCCGACCCGGACGAGCCGATCAACGACACCACATGCCCGCGCGGGGCGGTCAGATCGACGCCGCGCAGGACCTCGAGGTCGCCATAGCTCTTGTGCAGGTCGCGGATTTTGAGAACGGGCGGGGTCACGGGGCCTCCGTCATGGTTTGGCGGTATAGGCCGCAGCGCGACGCAAAATGCAATGTCAGGCGCGACGATCCTCGACCCGGCGGCGGGCCATGTTCGAATCGCGATCGTTCACGCCCAAAAGAGGGGCGATCTGGCGCATCAACGCGTCCTCGCCCTCGTCCCGGCGCCCGTCGGCGAGCACGACATCCCACAGCGCCTCGATCACGCCGATGCGGTCCTCGTAGGCGACGCCGTCCTTGATCGCGCGGGTGAAGCGGACGGTGTCGGGCGCTTCGGCCTCGACCGCCTCGGCCTCCTGCCGCAACTGGCGCGCGTCTTCGGGCGAAAGGCCGTAGCGGGTGGCCACGGTGCGGTCGATCCGGTCACGCTCGGCCTGCGCATACGTCTCGTCGGCGCGTGCCAGCCGGACGAGAAGCGCAGTCAGCGCAAGGCGCGCATCGGAGTCGGGCATCGGTTCGGGTTCGGACGCCATGAGCCGGCGGATAAGATCGTGCAGCATGCCAAGCCATATACGGCCGTGTTGCAAAATCGCAAAGGGTCGCGAGAAAACTCACGGGAAAGAGAACCTTTGGCCCGCGGTCTTGTTGAGGTCATGATCTCCGCATTAGTGTGGGGTCGAACAATTCAGCAGGGACCTTCGCCTTGATCGCCACCCGCGCCCTCTTCGCCACCGCGCTCGTCACTCTCGCCCCGGCCGCCTGGGCCGGCAGCCTGTCGCTGCCCACGTCCGAGCCTGGCCCGGCCTATGCGCAGCCCGTGGTTGAGTCCGCGCCGAACCTCGTGTTCACCCTGCGTGGCGGCGTGGCGACGACGCCGGAGTATTTCGGGTCGGATGACTACGAGTTCGGACCCGACTTCGGATTCTCGCTGAACCAGGTCGACTTGGGACCGCTGAAATTCGGTTCGCCCGATCCCTACGCCCGCTCCGAGGGCGTCGCCCTGCGCGGGTCTTTCCGCTACATCGACGAGCGCACGGCCGACGACAACCCCGAGCTGCAAGGCTTGGCCGACGTGGACGCCACCTACGAGGTCGGGTTGGGCGTCGGCTACCGCTCAGAGCGGTTCGACGCGTATGCGGATGTTCGCTACGGCATCAACGGCCACGAAAGCATCGTGGGCGAGCTCGGGGCCGACCTCAAGGCGCACCCGTCCGACCGTCTGACCCTGTCCGCCGGACCCCGCGTCCTTCTTGGCAGCGACGACTATGCCTCTACCTATTTCGACGTGCCGACGACGACGACGAGCTTCGATGCTTACGACGCCGATGGCGGTCTGATCAGCGCCGGTGTCGAAGTCGGCGCGAAGTACCGCTTCACCGAAAACTGGGGCGTCGAAGGCGCGGTGACCTATGACCGCTTCCTGGGCGATGCCGCCGACAGCCCGATCGTCGAGAATGGCGATCAGGATCAGTACGGCATGCGCGTCGGCCTGACGCGGCGGATCACGCTGGATTTCTGAGAGGCAAGGCGCCCCTCACTCCAGATTGGCGAAGATGTTCTCGGCGTCGTCGAACTCGATGACGTCCTCTTGGGTCGTGCCGACATTGATGTCCTTGACCTGCACGCGCCCGTCGCCGTTGCCGGTCACCACCATGTCGCAGATGTCGATGAAGAGCCCGTTCTCGACCACGCCGGGGATCTGGTTCAGCACGAGTGCCGTCTGGCGCGGGTTACCGATCCGCCCCAGATGCAGGTCGAGGATGTGGTTTCCCTCATCGGTGACGTAGGGCGCGGAACCGTTCATCCGCAGGCTCACGCGATCGCCCATCACGTCGAGCGCGGCGAGCGTCTCTTCCAGCAGCGCCTTGGTGGTCTGCCAACCGAAGGGGATGACCTCGACCGGCAGGGGAAATGCGCCGAGCGCCTCGACCTGCTTGGTCCGGTCGGCGATCACGATCATTCGATCCGACGCGGTGGCGACGATCTTCTCCTGCAGAAGCGCCCCCCCACCGCCCTTGATGAGGTTCAGGTTCTGGTCGTACTCGTCCGCGCCATCGATGGTAAGGTCGAGCCACTTCACCTCGTCCAGCGTGGTCACCGGGATACCCAACTGCCGCGCCAAGTCGGCCGTGCGGGTCGAGGTGGGCACGCCGGTGATCGAAAGCCCGTCCTTCACCAGTTCGCCCAGGCAGCGAACCAGCCACGCGGCGGTCGAGCCGGTGCCCAATCCGACCCGCATGCCGTCCTCGACGAAGTCGCAGGCCCGCTTGGCGGCAACATATTTGGCGGTGTCGATGGCAGAGAGCTTCGCGGCCATGAGCTTGGCACCTTTCCGGCTGTGTTTCGCGACGTATAGGCGGATTGCCGTGTTTCGGCCAAGGAGAAAGGCTATCGTGGCGCAGATGTGCCGCGCGGTGTCGCTTCCCGCGAAGGGGCTGCGGCCGCGGCGTGAAAGGTTTGCGGAAAAGGAGGCGCGATGTTCATCTCCGTGCTGGACCTGTTCAAGCCGGGGCTCGGCCCCTCATCGTCCCACACGATGGGGCCGATGGTGGCCGCGGCCCGCTTTCTGGACCTTCTGCGCAACTCGGCCTTCACCCCTGCCGGCGTCTCGGTCAGCCTGCATGGCTCGCTTGCGTTCACGGGGAAGGGCCATGCGACGGACCGGGCGATAATCCTGGGCCTCGCCGGTGTCACGCTCGCCGATTACGAGGCCGACAAGGCCGAAGAGCTGCTGGCCCGCATCGCCTCGACGCGCCAGGTCACGCCCGAAGGCCTGCCGCCGCTCGCCTTCGATCCCGAACGCGACGTGATCTTCGACTTCGACCGACCGCTCGAGGGGCACGCGAATGCGCTCGAATTCTATGCCCGTGATGCCGAGGGCGACGTGGTGCTGCGGCAAATCTATTTCTCGATCGGTGGCGGCTTCGTCCTCAGCGCCGAGGAACATGCGGCCGGTGGGGACGTGGCGCCAGGCAAACCTGTCCCGTTCCCCTTCAAGACTGCTGCCCAGATGCTGTCGATGTGCGCCGCCGAGGGTCGCTCGATCGCCGAGCTGAAGCGGGCGAACGAGATCTCGCGCATCGGAGGCGTCGCCCTGCACGAGGGACTCGACCGGATCTGGCGCGAGATGTCTGACTGCATCGACCGTGGCCTTGCCGCCGAGGGTATCCTGCCGGGTGGTCTGGGCGTGCGGCGACGGGCGAGCGCCCTCGCACGTGGGTTGAACGACGAGCGCGGGCGCAACCAGCCCCAGCCGCACCTCGCCATGGACTGGCTGGCGGCCTACGCGATGGCGGTGAACGAAGAGAACGCCGCCGGTGGCCGTGTCGTGACCGCCCCAACGAATGGCGCCGCCGGGGTCGTTCCGGCCGTGATGCGCTACTGGCTGGACCACGTGCCCGGCGCCAGCACCGCCCGCGTGGGCGAGTTCCTTCTGACTGCCGCGGCCGTGGGAGGCTTGGTCAAGCACAACGCGTCGATCTCGGGTGCCGAATGCGGATGCCAGGCCGAGGTCGGCAGCGCCGCCGCAATGGCCGCCGCCGGGCTATGCGCCGTTCTGGGCGGTACGCCAGAGCAGATCGAGAACGCGGCGGAAATCGCGCTCGAACATCATCTGGGCATGACCTGCGACCCTGTCCGCGGCCTCGTTCAGGTGCCCTGCATCGAGCGCAACGGACTTGGCGCGATGAAGGCCGTCGGCGCGGCCTCGCTGGCCCTGCGTGGCGACGGGACGCATTTCGTGCCTCTCGACGCCGCGATCGAGACGATGCGCCAGACCGGCCGCGACATGAGCGAAAAGTACAAGGAGACTTCCCTTGGCGGATTGGCTGTGAACATCCCGAATTGCTGAGGTCAGGGTGCGAAGACCCGTACGGCTACATCGCGTTCGGATCGCGGCAGCAGGACGAGCAATCCTTCCGCTTCAAGGTAAACAGCCCCGGTCGCTTCGTTAGAGGTGCCGATTCGTCCGCTTGGGTCGAGGCGCAGCCCGTCGATGGGCCACCGCAGGCCTTCGGAGCGCCCCTCGGTCGGGCGCATCGGAAACAGGGACACGCGGGTCCCCGGCGCGAGGTCGAGTCGCAGCGCGGCCGGGGCGGCAAACGCGACATCCGAAGGCCCGAGCAGGATGCAGGGCGCGGGGTTGCGCGCCAGGCAGGACAGCGCCGCGAGCGTGTGGTCGATGCGGGCGCCCAGAAAGCCAAGGCCGACGATCAGCGGCGCGTCGATGAGGGACAGGCACTTCTCGAAATCCGTGCTGTCCTGATCGGCTATGTGGTGAAGAACGCCTTGTGGCAGCGAGGTGCGGGTTCGGTCCGAGACTGAATCCAGGTCACCGATGACAGCCTCTGGCGTTTGCCCGGCGAGGATCACGGTGTCGGCCCCGCTATCCGCCGCGATCACCCGCGGAGCACGGGCCGCTGCCCACTGCAGGTCCTCGGGCGCGACCGGCGCGCCACCGACAAGGGTGACCCCGTGTCCTGGTTTCACCCCCAGCGCGCTCATGCTTTCCCGGGGGGTCACAATTCGGCCCTGAAATAATGCATTAATTTTCTCAGTTCCGTACGTTTTGATAAACTCTGCCATGTTACTTTGGCATCGGCTCGACGGATCGGGAAGGCGAACGACCTATGGCGCAATCGAACAAGATCCTGACCGTGTCCTACGGGACCTTTTCGTGCACGCTTGAAGGGTTCGACAACCCTTTCGGCACGATGCAGTCGATTGCCGAGTATTTCCGCGACCTCGCTGCCGAAGATCGCTATTTCGGGGCTGAACCCCCGCAGCCCGACGCACAGATGCTCCACCAGATCGCCGAGCGCGAGGTGCGTCGCCGGGTCGAGGCGAGGGTCGAAGACAAGGGCGTGGTGCTGCGCCAGATGACGGAAGCGGACGAGACCGCTCCGCAGCCCTCTCCGCCCGCGGCTGCTGCACCTGAATCACCCAAGCCGGAGTCGGAGAGGGAGGCTGAGGCTCAGGAGCCTGAGGTCGAAGAGACGGAGGCCGCCGGCTCGGAATCGGTCGCGGAACGGCTCGCCCGCATCCGTGCGGTGGTTGCCAAGGCCCGCGCCCAGCGCGACCGGACCTATGAGGAGGACGAGCAGGTCGTCGACGATCGGGACGAATCGCTTCTAACGGCCTTCGCCGAGGCCGAGGACGCGGAGATTTCCGAAGAAGACGATTTCGCCGCCGAAACTTCGGTCGATGACGACAGCGAACCCTCGCGGGCCGCGGCAGACACGTTGGATGAACCGGACGATCGCGCGTCTGACGAGGCTGCCCCTGATGCGGCAGAGCCCGAGGTGACGGCCCCTATCCCGGGTGCGCAGCAGGTGGGTGCGGCTGAGGGAGTGGCCACTGTCGCTGCCGGCTTGGCCACCGAGCCGGCACACCGCGCTGAACTCGATCCGGCGCCGCCCGAGGCCGCAGAGGAACGCGGGGCCAAAGAGGCGTCGTTGTCGCCCGATGTCTCCGTCCCGACTGCCGCAGCGATGGTGGACCTCGACGACGCAGAAGAGGAACTGCCGGCCTCTTGGGTGCCGGAGCTTTCGCCCGACGATGCAACGATTGATGAGGTGGCCGCAGTTGCTCCCGAAAGCGGCTTTGACAAGATGGCGGCAGCAGAGGCGGAAGCCCCTGCCGCGGCAGAGGAACCCGCCTCTGCTGCCTCGGAAGCGCCGACGGATGAGACCGCCGAAGACGTCGAGCTGGCCGACCTGATGTCCGCGATCGCTTCGGCAGGAAAATCGTCGAGCGAGCAGCAGGATGAGCCGTCTGGACAGGGCGCTGCGGATGAGGCGGCGCAAGCCGGGGACGAAGACGACGCGTGGGTCGAAGTCGAGGTCGAGGATGACGACGGTGTCCCGCGGATCGTCAGGATGAGCCGCACCGAATTCGAAGAAGCGCTCGCGAACGGCGACCTCGAAGAAATTGAGGAAGTCGAGGGGGAGGTGCCGGAGGCCAACACCGAGGAGGCCATCCGCGGAATCTTTGCGAGCACCGATCTGACCGACGCGGACGCATCCGCCCTGGCGGCCGAGCTTGCCGCCGTCGAGCAGGAGGGCGCCCCGACGGCCGCCGATCCCGACAGCGAGGAAGAGGCCGAACCGGCACAGGACAAGCCGAGCGGCGAGCAGACTGTGACGCGTTTGCTTGACGAAACGAATGCCCAGATGGGCGAGCCGGAGGGGCACCGCCGCCGCTCGGCGATCCAGCATCTCCGAGCGGCTGTCGCGGCGACCAAGGCGGATGACCGGCTGCGCGATCGTTCGTTGGCAAGCGACGCCTCCATCGCGAGGTTCCGCGACGATCTGCAAAAGGCCGTGCGGCCCCGCCGCCCCGGGACTGAAGGTGAACCCGCGAGGGCACCGGGTGGCCCCGGTCCGCTCGTCCTGGTGTCATCGCAGCGCGTCGACTCCGTTCGACCGGTTCGCCCGCTGAGGGGGGCCTCCACGCCAGTCGCGCCTGTCGAAGTCTCCAGGCCGGCGGAGAAGCAGTCCTTCGTCGATTTCGCGGCCAAGCTCGGGGCCCGGGAGCTGCCCGATCTGCTGGAGGCCGCAGCGGCCTATTCGAAAATCGTCGAAGGGCAGGACGGGGCGCCGCGGCCCGTCTTGCTCCGCCGCGTGACCGAAGCTGCTCCCGAAGGGTCCGCGACCCGAGAGGAGGGGCTGAAGAGTTTAGGCCAGCTTCTGCGGTCGGGCCGCATTCGCAAGGTCGAGCACGGGCGCTTTGCGCTGGCCGAGGACGCGGAGCTGGCCACGAAGGCCCGCATCGCCAACTGAGTCTCAGTCGTCGCGATGGTCGGGGTCGGGCTGGCCGACCCCGCGGAACACGTTGCGAAACGGCAGCGCCCAGATCAGGCCGAGCGCCAGATAGACCAGCAGTTCGACCAGGATGGGCGGGCGGCCGAGCAGGGTCATCACGCTCGACGACACGATGATCCAGACCGGCAAGCCGATCAGCAGGATCGCCAGCGACCAGCGGCGCTTGGCCTTGTGTGACAGGGCCATCGGCTCAATCCTGGAACGGATCGGTGACGAGGATCGTGTCGTCCCGCTCGGGGCTGGTGGACAGCAGGGCCACCGGGCAGCCGATCAGCTCTTCCACGCGACGGACGTACTTGATCGCGCCGGCAGGCAGCTCGGCCCAGCTGCGGGCGCCCTCGGTCGAGGTGCTCCAGCCTTCCATCTCTTCATAGATCGGCGTGCACCGTGACTGTGCCTGCGACGCGGTGGGCAGGTAGTCCAGCCGCATGCCGTCCAGGTCATAGCCGACGCAGATCTTGATCCGATCGAACCCGTCCAGCACGTCGAGCTTGGTCAGTGCGATGCCATGCATCCCCGAAATCGCCGCCGTCTGCCGCACGAGGCAGGCGTCGAACCAACCACAGCGGCGCTTGCGCCCCGTGGTGGTGCCGAACTCGTGCCCGCGCTCGCCCAGCCGCTCGCCGTCTGCGTCAAGAAGCTCGGTCGGGAAGGGGCCTTCGCCGACGCGAGTGGTGTAGGCCTTGACGATCCCTAGCGTGAAATCCACCGCATCCGGCCCCAGCCCCGAGCCGGTCGCAGCCTGTCCCGCGATGACGTTCGAGGACGTGACGTAGGGGTAGGTGCCAAAGTCGATGTCCAGCAGCGCGCCCTGCGCTCCTTCGAACAGGATGCGCTTGCCGTCGCGCTTGGCACGATCGAGTTCGCGCCACACCGGCTTGGCGAAGGGCAGGATCTGCGGCGCAATCTCCTGCAGTTCCGCAATCAGCGCGTCGCGGTCGATCGGGTCGAGGCCAAGCCCGCTGCGCAGCGCGTTGTGGTGAACAAGCGCGCGGTCCACCCGCAGGGCCAGCGTCTCGGCATCTGCAAGGTCGGCGACACGGATCACGCGGCGGCCCACTTTGTCCTCGTAGGCCGGGCCGATCCCGCGACCGGTGGTGCCGATCTTGGCAACCGCCGTCTGCCCCTCGCGGGCGCGGTCGAGCTCCCCGTGGAAGGGCAGGATCAGGGGCGTGTTCTCGGCGATCATCAGCGTGTCGGGCGTGATCTCGACGCCCTGGGCGCGGATCGACTCGATCTCGCGCACCAGATGCCACGGGTCGAGCACGACGCCATTGCCGATGACGCTCAGCTTGCCTTGGCGCACGACGCCCGAGGGCAGGGCGTGCAGCTTATAGACGGTGCCGTCGATCACGAGCGTGTGGCCCGCGTTGTGCCCCCCCTGGAAGCGCACGATCACGTCGGCCCGCTCGCTGAGCCAGTCCACGATCTTGCCTTTTCCCTCGTCACCCCATTGGGCGCCGATCACCGCCACGTTGGCCATCGCGATCTCCCTCGCTGCAAACGGGCCGTTCCTAGCCGAGCGTTGCGCCGGGGACCAGCCCCCAGCGCCGTTCGATCCGGGTTGCGGGAGACCCGGCGAACTCGTGCTCCGTTTTTTATCGCATCTCTACGGCGTCCTCATGCTGGACCTTCTTGCCAGTCACGCATGTGCTACCTTCGCAGTGCGCGCGACGATGGGAATGGCTCTGGGCCATGTGCCTGGGGGCTACATCTATGTGGTGATGGGTCGAGGTGCTGGACATGCTGGCGCGGCGGCGCCGGCGACCAAGACGAAGAGCTTAAACGTGGGCTTAACGCCTTCCCGCGCATTTTCTGCTCAGGTCAAAACTTCGGCGCGATTCCGGACGCAATCGGGTCGCGCCGGATTGGGAGACACGGGGCATGTCGAGCACAGCGCATATCAATGCCATAAACCTGCAAGTCATCGCAGAGGACCAGGTTGCGGCGGACAAGGCCGATGGAACGCACGACGTCAACAAGGCGTCCGACAGCAAGTACTATCTCTGGCACTCCGATTTTCAGACGATCCCCCTCGGGATGGATGGCGAGCCCGAGCAGTTCGCCGCCAAGCTGCGTTCGGCCTTGTCCGAGGTGAACACGCTGCGCCTGCCGTTCAACGAGTTCTCGTTCAACGCCGATGGCACGCTGCACGAGCAGTACGAGCGTTTCCTTGCTGCCGCCGCCGACCAGGGGTTCCAGATCATCCTGGGATACTTCGGCGGGGATGTGCAGCGTTACGGATCGGGGGAAAGCGCCGACACGATCTACGATGCGCTCTCCGGGGACATCCGCGACGGCATGTCCCAAGGCTGGGACCGGATGCTCGCCTGGCTCAGCGGGCATCCGGAGGTCAAGGAGGCCGTCTGGGGCTATGAAATCGTCAACGAACCGGCGACCTATGCCCGCGGCGCAGATGCTGACGTGGCCGGATCGACGAGGTTCCAGGACCTCTACGCCCAGCACATGATCGAGCTTGCTGCCAAGATCGATGCCGGGGCGGACGGGCGCATCCTGGTGGGCGGCTGGCGCTACTCCGCTCAGTTTGACGAACTCGACACCGGGAATATCGACGGGCTGACCGCGCTCGACGCGATCCGCAATGCGCTGGGCGAGGACCTCGTGTGGTCCTCTCACCTTTATCCCGGGTGGGCGGGCACCAGCAGCGCGACCGACGCCGACGAACTGGGCGCCACGCTCGACGCACATTTCGCGCCGGTCTCGGGCGACGACATCCTCATCACGGAAACCAACGCCTCGGGCGGAGTTGTGGACAACATCGCCGAGATCGACAGCGCCGCCTTCCTCTTCGCCCGGAGCTACGAATGGTTCGCCGAGAACGGGATCGGCCTCAGCTGGTTTCCCGGCGCCGAAACCGGAGCGTCCAACTTCGTCGTGATCGATGCCGACGGCAGCCTTCGGTTCCTGCATCAGAACTCGCTCGCCCACGGGATGAATGCGTATTCGCTGGACGAAAGTCCGGTCGAACACGCTGGCAACGAAGCGATCGAGACTCAACTCGTGGCGGGACAGGTGCGCAACGAGAGCTATCAGCCCGAAGGCCAGACCTTCGACGACACGGACGGCATCGCCTACGGCTTCGGCTATGGCGGCGACGACACGATCACCGGGTCGGACACCGCCAACGACCTGATCTATGGCGGGACGGGCAACGATCTCGTCACGGGCGGCGCCAAGGACGACCACCTGTTCGGGCAATATGGGCATGATACGATCGACGCTGGCGCCGGCGACGACCACCTCTTCGGCGGCGAGGGCGATGACCGCCTGATCGCGGGCGGCGGGACAGACCAGATGACCGGCGGTGCGGGCGCCGACACATTTGTCGGCGGCGCCGGCGGGGCCGATGATGTGGTAGACTTCGATTACACGCAGGGGGACCGCTACGAAGACAACGGCCGCCTCTACACGCTCGACGAGATGATCGCCGAAGGTATCCCGTCGGATGCTCTGGGCGATGGAAGCGAAACGGACCTCTGGCTCGGCGGCACCACCTTCCACGGCTTTTTCGAGCACCACCTCTCGCCCGTCTCCGGGCCTGTGCCCGGTCCGGCCGACGGCAGCGCTGGCGACGATCTGATCGACGACACGTATCGCGACGCTGACGGGAACGGGGTAAGCGGCCTCGCCGACACGGTGTCAGGTGGCGCCGGA
The DNA here is from genome assembly GCF_042089775.1 of Palleronia sp. Taxonomy (NCBI): domain Bacteria; kingdom Pseudomonadati; phylum Pseudomonadota; class Alphaproteobacteria; order Rhodobacterales; family Roseobacteraceae; genus Palleronia; species Palleronia sp. The sequence continues at coordinate 20,328 of NZ_JBELKF010000007.1, read as the reverse complement.
AACGACACGATCATGGGGCTGTCGGGCGACGACGTCTTGTATGGCGACGACGGCGAGGACCTTATTGATGGCGGAGACGGCGCCGACCGCCTGTTCGCCGGCCGTGGTGCGGACACGCTTTGGGGTGGGCTCGGTGACGACTTCCTTGCGGGAATGAAGAGCGTGAACGTGCTCTTCGGCGGCCCGGGTGACGACACGCTCGACGGCGGGCAGAATGGCGGCAGCTATTACGGCGGCGAGGGCAACGACCTCCTTCAGTTCAGCCTGATCAAGGGCGCGTCGCATGTGGCATACGGCGGTGCGGGAATCGACAGCTTCGCCGTCACGCTGGGCGGGGCCGAGCGCGGCGGGACGGTGACGCTCCACGACATCGACCTCTCGGTCGAGCGCATCACGGTGGAGGGACAGGACCTTGCCGCCCTTGTGCAGGCGCGGCAAGCAGCGGGAGAGGCCGCGCTGTCGCAGCATTCTGACGGTGTGCTCGTCCACGTGAGTGAGACGAATTCCGTTCTCCTCGGGGCCGAGGATATCGCGACAGTCCGGGCCGCTCTGGGAATGCAGGTCGGAAGTCTCTCCGTTTCTGCCGAAGACGATCTTGCAGGGATCGAACCCGACGCTCGCGGCACCTACGCAACGTACACAGCGGATTATCTTGTCGGGACGGATGGCGACGACATGCTGCGCGGCGGTGGCGGAGATGACGAGATCCTGGGCATGCTCGGGTCCGACACGCTTCACGGTGGTGGCGGTAGCGACACGCTGGTCGCCCATGGCGGCAACGACGTGCTCTACGGAGACAGCGGGGACGACCTGCTCTTGGGGAGCAAGGGCAGCAACAGGCTTTACGGAGGGGATGGCAACGACCGCATCGAGACGGGCTACCATACGGATATGGTTGACGCCGGGGCCGGAAACGACGTGATCGTGGCCGATCTTTCTCGCGGAGGGGATCACGTTTTGACCGGCGGCGCCGGCGGGGACGTCTTTGTCTTCGTCGGAAGCGACGACCGCATCTCTTCGGTGACGATCACCGACTTCGACGCGACCCAGGACCGCATCGAGTTCGCTTCGTTCCCGAGCGCCCTCACGACGTTGACCGATCAGGGGAGCGCGGTCGTCTTGATGGCCCCGGACGGCGACACGGTGACCTTCGCGGGCGCGTCCCTGTCGGCGATCGAAGCCCTGCTGATGTAGGGGTCAGATCGCGCGGTCGCCGGTCGCCTCGCGCCAATGGACGCGGCAGAGGGAGACGTAGCTTTCGTTGCCGCCGATCTGCACCTGGTCGCCTTCAGTCAGCACGTGGCCATCAGGACCCTGCCGCACGACCATGGCCGCCTTCTTTCCGCAATGGCAGATGGTGCGCACCTCGCGCATCTCGTCGGCCCAGGCCAGTAGTGCGGCCGAGCCGGGGAACAGGTTGCCCTGGAAGTCGACGCGCAGACCGTAGCACATCACGGGCACGTTCAGGTCGTCGACCGCGCGTGCGAGTTGCCAGACCTGGCTCTGGGCCAGGAACTGCGCCTCGTCCACGAAGACGCAGGCGATATCGGCCGCCGCGCGCCACGCCGCGATGCGCGCGAAAAGATCGTCTGCGGGGCCATAAGTCTCGGCCGGGGCAGAGATGCCGATCCGGCTGCCGATCCGTCCCGCTCCGGCGCGCGCGTCCATGCCTGCGGTCAGCAGGCGCGTCTCCATCCCGCGTTCGTTGTAGTTGTAGGACGCCTGAAGCAGCAGGGTCGATTTGCCCGCGTTCATCGTCGAATAGTGGAAGTAGAGCTTGGCCATGCGCGCCGGGTTAGCCCGGCGGTGCATGGTGCTCAAGCCTCAGGAGGCGTCGAAGAGGTCCTCGGCAACGTCCCCGGGCAGGGAGTCGCGGATCTTCTGCATGATGCCGCTGCCCAGCTTGCCCTTCAGCAGGCGGAAGACGGCGCGGGCGGCGGTTTCGGGGTCGGGATCGTGGGCATCCGCCAGGTGCTTGCCCAATTCCTCGGCATATTGCGCGGTCGAGCGCGTCTTGACCGGCGTATCGTCGGGGCGCCAGTTCTCATAGTAGATCCCGCGTATCAGATGGGGCAACTGCGCGCCAAGGGCGGCGGCATCCTCCACGATCAGGCGGTCGCGCAGCGTGTGAAGGCCGGCCCGCAGCGTGTGGTAGGCGTGCTGATGGTTAAGCCCAAGGTCCTGGCCCAGCGTGTTCAGCCAGTTGTTGGTCTCGTTCACGGTGTCGTCGATCATCGAAAGACCGAGGTCGGACATCGGACAGTCTCCTTTCACTCGTACGGTTGGTGAAGGAAACGAGACTGCCCGTGCTCCGTTCCGATCAGCCTTGCAGCGCCCGCACGACGATCTCGCCGTTCTGACGGGCCCGCATGGCCAGCGCGGCCGCGTGGGCGCCCGCGAGCGTGGTGTAGTAGGGGATCTTGTCCGTCAGCGCGACGGACCGGATCGAGCGGCTGTCCTCGACCGCCTGCGCACCCTCGGTGGTGTTCATCACCAGGTCGACGCCACCATCCTTCAGGATGTCCACGATCGTGCGCCCGCCCTCATAGACCTTGTGCACCTTTTCCGAAGCAATACCGGCCTCTTTCAGGAAGCGGTGCGTGCCGTCGGTCGCAAGGATCGACAGGCCCAGCTCGGTCACCAGCCGCGCCGTTTCGAGCAGAAGGTCCGCCTTGTCCGAGTCGCGCACCGAGAGGAAGACGGTGCCCTCGGTCGGCAACTCCACCCCCGCGCCCATCTGCGCCTTGAGGAAGGCGGTGGCGAAGTCGCGGTCCCAGCCCATGACCTCGCCGGTCGAGCGCATCTCGGGGCCGAGCAGCGTGTCGACGCCGGGGAAACGGGCAAAGGGCAGCACGGATTCCTTGACGCTGAACCAGGGCATGTTCGGGTCGGCCAGCGTCATCGGATCGGCGAGCGGGATCGTGTCGTCCACACTCACGCCTTCGGGATAGGCCTTGCGCATCGGGAAGGTGCTCAGCTTCTCGCCCGCCATCAGCCGCGCGGCGATCGAAGCGATGGCGCTGTCGGTGGCCTTCGCCACGAAAGGCACGGTGCGTGAGGCGCGCGGGTTGACCTCGAGCACGTAGATCTCGCCGTCCTTCACCGCGAACTGCACGTTCATCAGGCCGACGACGCCCAGCTTCAGCGCCATGGCGATCGACTGACGCTCGAGCTCGTCGACGATGTCGCGGGGCAGGGTGTGCGGCGGCAGCGAGCAGGCGCTGTCGCCCGAATGGACGCCGGCCTCTTCGATGTGCTCCATGACGCCGGCGACATGGACGCTTTCGCCATCCGACAGGCAATCGACATCCACCTCGGTCGCACCCGACAGGTAGCTGTCCAGCAGCACCGGGTTCTTGCCGGACACGTCCACCGCGTCGCGGATGTAGCGGCGCAGGTGATCCTCGTCGCGCACAATCTCCATCGCGCGCCCGCCCAGAACGTAGGAGGGGCGGATGACCAGCGGGTAGCCAACCTCGCGCGCCATCTCGATCGCCTGCGCGTCCGAACGGGCAAGGCCGTTCTTCGGTTGCTTCAGCCCCAGCTCGTTCAGCATCTGCTGGAACCGCTCGCGATCTTCGGCAAGGTCGATCTTGTCGGGCTGCGTGCCCAGGATCGGGATGCCCGCGGCCTCGAGGTCGTTGGCCAGCTTCAGCGGCGTCTGCCCGCCGAACTGGACGATCACGCCGTGGAGGGTGCCGTTCTCCTGCTCGACGCGCAGGATCTCCATCACGTGTTCCAGCGTCAGCGGCTCGAAATAGAGCCGGTCCGACGTGTCGTAATCAGTCGAGACGGTTTCGGGATTGCAGTTGACCATGATGGTCTCGTAGCCCGCGTCGCTCAGGGAATAGCAGGCGTGGACGCAGCAATAGTCGAACTCGATCCCCTGACCGATCCGGTTCGGGCCGCCGCCGAGGATCACGACCTTCTTGCGGTCTGAGGGGCGCGCCTCGTCCTCGACCTCGCCGAAGACGGGGACCTCGTAGGTCGAATACATGTAGGGGGTCTGCGCCTCGAACTCGGCGGCGCAGGTGTCGATCCGTTTGAACACGGCCCGGACGCCAAGGTTCTCTCGCGCGCGGCGGACCTGGCCTTCGTCGCGGCCCGTCAGCTTGGCAAGGCGGGCGTCGGTGAAGCCCATCATCTTCAGCTCGCGCAGGCCGTCCTCGTCCCGCGGCAGGCCGTTCCTGGCGACCTGCGCCTCGGCATCGACGATCTCGTGGATGCGGGCAAGGAACCAGGGGTCGAAATTCGTGACCTCATGGATGTCGTCGATGCTCAGCCCGTGGCGCATGGCCTGGGCCGCCACGCGCAGCCGGTCGGGGGTCTGGCGGGCCAGCGCCTTGGTGATCGCGGCGCGCGACTGGGACGAGGTTTGGTCTTCGCCCAAGCCGGGAATGGTGATCTCGTCAAAGCCGGTCAGCCCGGTTTCCATCGAGGCGAGCGCCTTCTGCACCGATTCGTGGAACGTCCGGCCGATGGCCATGACCTCGCCCACGGATTTCATCGCGGTGGTCAGGTCGGGCTTGGCGCCGGGGAACTTCTCGAACGCGAAGCGTGGAATTTTGGTGACGACATAGTCGATCGACGGCTCGAACGACGCCGGTGTGACCCCGGTGATGTCGTTGTCGAGCTCGTCCAGAGTGTAGCCCACGGCCAGCTTCGCGGCGATTTTGGCGATGGGAAAGCCGGTAGCTTTTGACGCCAGCGCCGACGAGCGCGACACCCGCGGGTTCATCTCGATCACGACCATACGGCCGGAGTCGGGGTCGACGGCCCACTGCACGTTAGAACCGCCGGTTTCCACGCCGATCTCGCGCAGGACGGCAATGCTGGCCGCGCGCATCTGCTGGTATTCCTTGTCGGTCAGCGTCAGCGCGGGCGCCACGGTGATCGAGTCGCCGGTGTGGACGCCCATCGGGTCCACGTTCTCGATGGCGCAGACGATGATCGCGTTGTCCGCGCGGTCGCGGACGACCTCCATCTCATATTCTTTCCAGCCAAGCAGGCTCTCGTCGACGAGGATCTGCGCGACGGGAGAGGCATCCATGCCGGTGCGGCAATAGTGCTCGTACTCTTCGCGATTATAGGCGACGCCGCCGCCGGTGCCGCCGAGCGTGTAGGCCGGACGGATGATCGCCGGCAGGCCGATATCCTCGAGCGCCTCCATCGCCTTCGCGACACCGGCGTTGATGTCATAGCCCCTGGCGGCCTTCGGCGCAGACACGATCGTGGCGCGCGGATTTTCCAGCCCGATCCTCTCCATCGCCTCGCGGAAGAGGCCCCGGTCCTCGGCCATCTCGATGGCTTCGCGGCGGGCGCCGATCATCTCGACGTCATACTTTTCGAGAACGCCCATCTCTTCGAGCTTCAGCGCGGTGTTCAGGCCGGTCTGCCCACCCATCGTCGGCAGAAGCGCGTCGGGCTTTTCCTTCTCGATGATCTTGGCGACGACCTCGGGGGTGATCGGCTCGATATAGGTGGCGTCGGCAAGGCTCGGGTCGGTCATGATCGTCGCGGGGTTCGAGTTGACCAGGATGACCCTGTACCCCTCCTCGCGCAGGGCCTTGCAGGCCTGTGCGCCGGAATAGTCGAACTCGCAGGCTTGCCCGATAATGATGGGACCGGCCCCGATGATCATGATGGACTGGATATCGGTGCGTTTCGGCATGGTCGTCCCTCCGGGCAAATCGCCGGGGGTTATACGGACCGGACGCGCCGGCGCAAGGGCTCAGAACGGGGTGGTCACGTTGGCCGAATAGAACCACGCGCTCATGCCGAGCGCGAATAGTATGTCCCCGGCCAAAGCGTGCATCGCGAAGGCCTCGGGGAAGGATCGCCTGTCGCGATAGCTGTGGGCGAAGGCCAGGCCGCCGGCAAAGGTCAGCGCGGCGACGATCCAGCTCCAGTAGATCATGTGTGCCAGAGAGAAGACCGCGGCGTTCAGGATCAACCCGGCGGGGCCGCCCGGTATAATCGGGCCGTAGCGTTCGAAGAAAAGCGTGCGAAAGATCAGCTCCTGCGGAAGCGCCGACAGAAGCGGGTAGAGCAGCACGATCAACGCCAGGAGCCCCGGTGAGGCGAGCCCCGGCATCATAAAGGCCGAGGGGCGCAACTCGGTAATCAGAACGACCGACGCCCCGGCCGAGATGGCGCCGAGGGCCAGCACCCGAAGCCACGAGACCCGTCCTCGCCAGAGTTGCAGCAGGGAGAATCCGGGGGTCTGCCAGAGCAGCCAGACCGTCACGACGAGCAGTCCGAAGAGGGCCGGGAACAGGACCTCGGCGGGCACGAGTACCGCTGCGCTCACCGGGGCGAGGACGAAGATCGTGACGAATTCAACCCGAAGGCGGGCAGTCGAGGGCGGAGTCATGGCCGCTCATGTGGCACAGCCACACGACGGATCCATGACGCCATGCGGTCAGTTGTAGAGGTAGTCGCGCGTGATGGGCACCGCGTCGTTCGTCCGCGAAAGCTGGAACTGGAAGACCACCTGCTGACCGTGGACGAAGCTCATCTCGGACGCGACGAGGTAGTAGCGCCACATCCGGCAGAACCGCTCGTCGTAAAGGGCGCGCGCCTTCTCGATCCCCGCCTCGAAGCGGTCGGCCCACGCGCGGAGGGTCTTGGCGTAATGCAGCCGCCACACCTCGAGGTCCGAGGTCACAAGGCCCTGCCGCTCGATCGCGGCCGAGGTTTCGGACAAGGCAGGGATGTAGCCGCCGGGGAAGACGTATTTGCGAATGAAGGCCGAGGTGATGCCGGGCGGATTCGTCCGTCCGATCGTATGGATCAGCGCGACTCCGTCCTCCTTGAGCAGCTCGCGGCACTTGCGGAAATACTCGTCGTAATGCGGCTGGCCGACGTGTTCGAACATCCCGACCGAGACGATCCGGTCGAACGGACCCTCCACGTCCCGGTAATCCTGCAGGCGGATGTCGATCTTGTCCTGCAGCCCCTTGGCCTTCACCCGCTCGTTGCCGAGCTTGTGCTGTTCCTCGGAAAGGGTGACGCCCACGACTTCGGCGCCGAACTCTTCGGCTAGGGTAAGCGCCATGCCGCCCCAGCCGCAGCCGATGTCGAGGATGCGCATGCCCGGCTCGATCAAGAGCTTCCTTGCGATGTGCCGCTTCTTGGCAAGCTGCGCATCCTCGAGCGTGATGTTGTCCGAGGGCCAGTAGGCGCAGGAATACTGCCGGTCCCCGTCGAGGAAGATGTCGTAGAGCTCGGCCGACAGGTCATAGTGATGCGCCACGTTCTGCTTTGCCCGGGGCGCGGGATTGAACTGCGACAGCCGGCGCGCGTGCTTTCCGATCCGGACCACGGCGTCCTGGCTCCAGTGGCGATTGCCCTTGCGCATGTTGTCGAGCACCAGGCCCAGGAAGTCGCGCAGCGCCTCGTCCTCGGGCTTGTCGCCGTCGACCAGGATCTCGCCGTTCATGTAGCCCTCGGCCGTGCCGAGGTCGGGGTCCCTGACCACGGCGGCGATGCGGCTGTCGCTCGTGATCCGCGCCTTTACGTGCGGTGCGCCTTCGCCGGTCACCATGACGCGCCCGGACGGAAGCGTCAGCTCGAGCGTCCCGTCCTTCACGATAGATCGCAGAATTCGCTCGAAAAGCTGCTCCCACATGTGACCCGCCCCCTCGTTTATTTTTCCCGGGGGCCAGTCTCTCCCTGCTCACGGGATCGTCAAGACCCGCCTGCGCTTGACTTCACGGCGCGCCCCATGTTCATCGCGCCTGTCGACCCGGACCGAAGGACCCTTCCATGCACGCCTATCGCAGCCACACCTGTGCCGATCTGACGAAAGCCAATGTCGGCGAGACGGTGCGTCTCGCGGGGTGGGTCCATCGCGTCCGCGACCACGGCGGCGTGCTGTTCATCGACCTGCGCGACCATTTCGGCATGACACAGGTGATCTGCGATCCTGACAGCCCGGCCTTCGCCGATGTCGAGAAGGTCCGGTCCGAATGGTGCATCCGCATCGACGGCACCGTGAAGGCCCGCGACGAGAGCCTCATCAACCCGCGCCTGCCCACCGGCGAGATCGAGGTCTATTGCCGCGGGATCGAGACGCTGGGCCGCGCGGGCGAGCTGCCCCTGCCGGTCTTCGGCGAGCCCGACTACCCCGAGGAAACGCGCCTCAAGTACCGGTTCCTCGACCTGCGCCGCGAGACGCTGCACAAGAACATGGTCCTGCGTTCGGACGTGGTGCGCGACCTGCGCGAGCGGATGTGGGGGCAGGGCTTCAACGAGTACCAGACGCCGATCCTGACGGCCTCGTCCCCCGAGGGCGCGCGCGACTTCCTCGTGCCGTCGCGCCTGCATCCGGGCAAGTTCTACGCGCTGCCGCAGGCGCCGCAGCAGTTCAAGCAGCTCATCATGGTGTCGGGCTTCGACAAGTATTTCCAGATCGCGCCCTGCTTCCGCGACGAGGACCCGCGCGCCGACCGCTCGCCCACCGATTTCTACCAGCTCGACCTCGAGATGTCCTTCGTCGAGCAAGAGGACGTTTTCGCCACGATCGAGCCCGTCATGCGCGGCTGCTTCGAGAAGTTCGGCGGCGGCCGCACCGTCGACCAAGCCTTCCCGCGCATCCCCTACGCCGAGTCGATGCTGAAGTACGGCACCGACAAGCCCGACCTCAGGAACCCGATCGAGATGCAGGTCGTGTCCGAGCATTTCGCGGGCTCGGGCTTCGCGATCTTCGCAAGCCTGCTCGAGAAGGACGGCACCGAGATCCGCGCCATTCCCGCCCCCAAGGGCGGCAGCCGCAAGTTCTGCGATCGCATGAACAAGTTCGCGCAGGAGCAGGGCCTGCCCGGCATGGGCTACATCTTCTGGCGCGATGGAGAGGACGGGCTTGAGGCCGCCGGTCCGCTGGCCAAGAACATCGGCCCCGAGCGGACCGAGGCGATCCGGAAGCAGCTGTCGCTCGGCAAGGGCGACGCGGCCTTCTTCCTCGGCGGCAAGGCGTCGGACTTCGAAGGCGTCGCCGGCCGCGCCCGCACCGTCATCGGTGACGAGCTGGAGCTGACCGAAAAGGACCGCTTCGCCTTCTGCTGGATCGTCGATTTCCCGATGTACGAGAAGGACGACGAGGGCGGGATCGACTTCTCGCACAACCCCTTCTCGATGCCGCAGGGCGGGATCGAGGCGCTGGAGGGCGACCCTCTCGAGGTCAAAGGCTTCCAGTACGACCTGGCCTGCAACGGCTATGAGCTGGTATCGGGCGCGATCCGGAACCACCGCCCCGAAATCATGTTCAAGGCGTTCGAGATCGCGGGCTATGACGAAGCCGAGGTCCGCAATCGCTTCGGCGGAATGGTCAATGCGTTCCAGTACGGCGCCCCGCCGCATGGTGGTTGCGCCGCCGGGATCGATCGGATGGTGATGCTGCTCGCGGACGAGCAGAATATCCGGCAGGTCATCATGTTCCCGATGAACCAGCAGGCGCAGGACCTGATGATGGGTGCCCCGTCCGAGCCGACGCCCGCGCAGATGCGCGAACTTGGGCTCCGGGTCCTCCCCAAGGAGTGACCCGGTTCAGCCGGTGACGGGCGGCTACCGAACGGCTCCGGATGCCGCGGTCAGCACGCCCTGTAGATCTTGCGAGCGGTCGCCCGGCGCGCGAGGACCGTGACTTCTGGCATCATTGGTTCCGCGCTGCGCTAGATCCATGAGGCAGTCTGCGGCGAGCAAGGCGCAGGTCTCCTTGGGTGCCGTCGCGAACTCGCGGCAGCCGCGGGCCTTCGGGCACGACCTTGCCAGTGCAGCCGGTCCGATCTGACGTGGACTGGCAATACAAAAGTGAACCGGTCCTCGTCCAAGGGACCAGCGCGTTGCCCGTGATTCGTTGAGTGTAGGGCTCGCGCCAGATGTTTAGGCGTTGCGCCAGCCGCTGTTCGGCATCATCGGCTTCAACCGTCGCCAAGTCGGCTCTTGGCCGGGCTGCTCCGAAAAAGGTTGAGCCTGACCTGGCCGAAGAGGGACCGCACCGCCGCTTTCGCCGCGTCTCAGGACCCGACGCTAAACAGATCGCGCATGATTCCGGCGAGAGGATGGTCCCGATCCCCGTGCTTCCAACGACAACGCGCGCAGGTTCGAGCGTGGGCCACGAAACCTGAGAGCGACAGGAAAGCGGCAGCCTCGACATCTTCAGAGGTCACACTCAACTAGGTGGCCAGAGATCGGGTGACCACCTCGGCGCTGCCGAACCTGTGCTTCCACCTAACCGTTGTGCTTGCCCAGGACGTGGACCTTGGCACGACAAGTTTCGACAGCCTTCACGTGCATTCGTGAGGCGTCGGCCTCAGATCGCGACGATGTTGCCCGACATTCGCGTCCGCACCACGCCCGCAAGGGCCGAGACTGCGGGTATCTGGGGCCTTCCATCCTCAAGCGCAGAGGACAGCTCGGACGCGCACTCGGCCATCTCGGCGTCGCCGATTGAGCGACCGAGCCCGTAGGCGAAGGCGGCCACGTAGGCCAGCGTCGCGGGAGCGGCGCTGTAGTCGAGCAGATCCTCGACGTGGGCCAGATCGTCGTGCAGGGCGGCCTCGTCCGGTTCGACCCTCTCGTCGTGCATGATCCGCGGGCCTTGTGGCAGAGCCTCGGCCGGAAGGTGGTGAAGGATCGCCGTTTGGAATGCCGCGACCGAGCCGAAGGGCTTGGCGAGGAACTCGTCCGCTCCCGCATCGAGCGCCGAGTCGCCCAGCGTCGGATCACCTGACACCGCGATCACCACGCCAAGCCGCGGCACCTCTCGCGACAGCCGCCCGATCAGGTCCAGCCCCGATCCGTCCGGCAAGCCAAGATCGACGATCACGGCGCTTGGCCGGTACGAAGTCAGGTGGCGCTCGGCAGAGCGCACGCTGTCGGCGCGCCGCACTCGCGCGCCGCCTCGCAGGCACATCAGCCGCATCGTCTCGCCGGCATGGCGGCTGTCCTCGATCACCAGAATGGTCTGACCGAGCAGCGGCCGCTGCGCCGTGCCGCGGCGGTTTAAATTGATCTTGGGCGCGTCATCCATAACCGGCTCCCTCGTTGCACGCAAAGAAGTGACACAAGGAAGCTTAACAGCACTTTAACCGAAGCGCACGGTGCGGTTGCCGCGAGGCGGTGCGCGGCGTATGCACCGCTGCGCAACCGGGAGTCTCTCATGATCGGACGACTGAACCACGTGGCCATCGCGGTCCCCGACCTCGACGCCGCCGCCGCACAGTACCGCGACACGCTTGGCGCGGAGGTCGGCGCGCCGCAGGACGAGCCCGCGCACGGCGTCACCGTCGTCTTCATCACCCTGCCGAATACCAAGATCGAACTGCTCTATCCGCTGGGGGACAATTCGCCGATCCGCGGGTTTCTCGACAAGAACCCGGCCGGTGGAATCCACCACATCTGCTACGAGGTCGCCGACATCCGTGCCGCGCGCGATAAGCTGAAGGCCGACGGCGCGCGCGTCCTGGGCGACGGCGAGCCGAAGATCGGGGCGCATGGCAAGCCCGTGCTGTTCCTGCATCCGAAGGACTTCAACGGCTGTCTAATCGAACTCGAGGAGGTCTGACATGGGCCCCACTTCCGCCATCGTCCTCTACGCCGTCGTCTGGTTCATGGTGTTCTTCGTCATCCTGCCGATCGGGCTGAGAACCCAGGGCGACGAGGGCGAGGTCCTGCAGGGCACCCATGCGGGCAGTCCGGCGCACTTCCCGCTGAAGCGCAAGCTGATCCAGACGACGATCTGGGGCACGCTGATCTGGGCGCTGATCGCGGGGGTGATCCTGTCGGGCCGGATTACCGTCGAGGATTTCGACTGGTTCGACCGTCTGACTCCGCCGGTTTTGGAAGCCGATGATACAGGTGCGTGAAGCTGGCGGCGCCCAGTAGCGGGACCAGCAGGTTCACGATCGGCACGGTCAGCGGCACGGCCATCACGCAGCCCGCTGCCCAGATGCGCAAGGGATGGCGCCGGCGCAGCGCGGCCGCGCCCTCGCGCCCCAGCCGCCGCGCCGCGATCAGCTGGAAATATTCGCGGCCCAGCAGAAATCCGTTCAGCGCGTAGAAGATGAACGGCGCGAGCGGCGCCAGCGCAATGTAGGCCACCAGCGCCACCAGGTTCGCCAGGATCAGCACGCCGAGGAAGCCGGCCCCGTCCCGGATCGACTCGGTCAGCGACAGCCGGGGCGCGGGCGACAGGCGCGGGTAGTGCTTCGCCTCGACCGCGTCGGTCACGTCGTCGAGGAAGAACGACGTGAAGGCCGAGGCAACCGGCACCATCAGGAACACCGACAGGACCAGCAGCCCGAGGACCGAGGCCCCCGAGGCGATGTCGTCGAGCCAGCCGACCTCGCCGATCCAGGGCAGGGCGACGGTGTCGGGCAGCAGCCAGTTCACGCCCCAGATAAACAGCGCGCCGAAGGCGATCAGCAGTCCGACCGTCAGCGCCAACCCCGTCCACAGAACGCGCTGGAACGCCGGGTCGCCGAGCTGGGCGACCGCCTTCGCGACGTCGGACAGGAACTTCACGCGGCGACCCAGGCGACCTTGGCGGACAGATCGGGGCGGGGACGCTCGGGCGGGGCATTCGTCTCGGTCCCGATGTGGATGATGCCCGCGACCAGCTCGAGCGGGCCGAGGCCCAGCCCCTCGCGGGCAAAGATCTCATCATGCGAGGCCCAACCGGTCAGCCAGTTCGCGCCCCAGCCGCTGGCAAGCGCGGCGTTGAGCAGTTGCAGGCAGACCGCCCCGGCGGACAGGACCTGCTCGACATGCGGTACCTTTGCGCTTTCGACGGGCGAGCAGATGACCGCGATGGCGAGGCTGGCGTCTGCGTATTGCGAGCGCTGCTTGTCGATCTCTTCAGGCGCACGGCCCAGCCGCTCGCCGCAGGGTCCGACAAGCTCGGCCAGCCGCATCAGCGCGGTGCGCTCCAGCACGATCAGCCGCCACGGTTCGAGCTTGCCGTGGTCAGGCGCGCGCAGCGCAGCCGTCAGGATGGGCTCGAGCGCGTCGCGGTCGGGCACCGGGTCGGTCAGCGTCTTGTGCGGACGCGAGCGGCGGGACAGCAGGAAATCGAGGGCGGCTTGATCGGGTTCAGGCATGGGCACTCCGGCAAGATTCGCCCCTCATTTCGACGCGGATCGCCGGGCGGTCAACGGTCGGGGCGACATTTGGCGCCGAATTCCGGTAGGGCAGGGGTATGACCGATCTCAGCCATCTTGCCCGGGCCGGCGCCACGCTCACCCTGCGGGTGACCCCGAATGCCCGCACCGCGGCGATCCGCGCCGAGGGCGACACGATCCACGTCCGCGTCACCGTCCCGCCCGAGAAGGGCAAGGCCAATGCCGCGGTGCTCAAGGCGCTGTCAAAGGCGCTCGGCGTGCCGAGAACCCGGCTCGAGATCGCGTCGGGCGCCACGGGCCGCAACAAGACCCTCCGGGTCCTGTGATCAGCGCCGCTTGGGGCGGTGCAGCGTGTAAGCCCCCTCGGGCAGGTCCAGCGCGGCGGCCAGGTCCGAGACCTGCGCGAAGGACAGGGTGATCCGCTGCGTCTGCTCGGTGCGCGGATCAAGCTGCTCGACCGTCACGCAATCTTCGAAGGCGTTGATGGTCACGTCCTCCTGCCGGTAACCCGCGGGATCGTCGACCAGCGTGATAACGGTCGCGTCGAATTCGTGCTCGATGGTGAACATGCGCGTTCTCCTGTCGCCTGAGCAATCGACCCTCTCGCGGAACGATCCCGGGTGCAATGGGTGGCCGAGGCCCGCGCGGGCCTTATGCTATGGCGAACACGGACCCCGGAGCGACCCTCATGCGCGCATTCGCCTTCTCGATCCTCGTGGCGCTGACCGCCGCGGCCTGCACCCCGACGCTGACGCCGGTGCCACGGCCCGTTCCCGCGGCCCCGCCACCATCCTCCGCGCCCGGACCGCGGGCGGCCATTCCGCCCGAGGCTCTGCCGCTGGTCGAGGTGGTCAACCGCGTGATGCCCGTCGCCGTCAGCGCATGCCGCAGCCGCGGCACCCGGCAGCGCTGCGATTTCCTCGTCGCGCTCGACGACTCGCGGGATGTCGAGCCGAACGCCTTCCAGACCCTCTCCCCCGACGGCCGCCCGGTGATCGGCTTCACCCTTCCCCTCGTCCAGCAGACCCGCAACGAGGACGAACTGGCCTTCATCCTGGCCCACGAGGCCGCGCACCACATCGCGGGGCATATCGCGCGGGGGCAGAACTCGGCGCGGATCGGGGCCGACCTGATCGGCGGCCTCGTTGCGGCAAGCGGTGGCGGCGAGGTCGCCATTCGCGAGGCGCAGGGCTTGGGAGCCTTTCTCGGCGCGCGCCGCTATGCGCAGGATTTCGAACTCGAGGCCGACTCGCTTGGTGCGCTGATCGCGCAGCGGGCGGGCTATGATCCCCAGCGCGGCGTGATGTTCTTCCAGAACGCTCCCGATCCCGGCAGCACGTTCCTTGGGACCCACCCGCCGAACGCCGCCCGCATCGAGGTGGTGCGTCGGACCATTGCGGGATCGTGAGCCCTGCCGGGCACGCACGGCTTGCGTCACGTGCCCGCGGGCCTTATAGGCGCCCGGTGGCCCTTGGGGCTGCGAATCCGTGAAACGCCGTGTTTGCCCGCTCCCGTCGCTTGGGGGGCATTTCCGGCAAGATAGGAGAGCGACATGAAACTGCACGAACTGCGCGACAACGACGGCGCGGCGAAGAAGGCCAAGCGTATCGGCCGCGGTCCGGGCTCTGGCAAGGGCAAGACCGCCGGCCGGGGTATCAAGGGCCAGAAGTCCCGCTCGGGCGTGGCGATCAAGGGCTACGAGGGCGGCCAGATGCCGCTCTACCAGCGTCTGCCGAAGCGCGGCTTCAACAACATCAACCGCAAGAGCTACGCGGTCGTGAACCTGGGCCTGATCCAGAAGTTCATCGACGCCGGCAAGCTCGGCGAAGAGATCACCGAGACCGAGCTGCTTGATTCGGGCCTCGTGCGCCGCAAGCGTGACGGCATCCGTCTGCTGGCCAAGGGCGAGCTGACGACGGCCGCCCGCATCACCGTTTCGGGTGCCTCGCAGGGCGCCATCGACGCGGTCGAAAAGGCCGGCGGTTCGGTTACCGTCACCGGCGGAACCCGCCCGGGTGAAGGCGAAGACGCCGCCTGAGGCGATACAGCCCGAGGTAGTCAATTGACGGCGCGCTCCTTTCAGGGGCGCGCCGTTCTCTTTTCGTAGTGTCCGTATTTCGTGTTGGCGAAGATCATACGGCGCGCCAGAATCTCCTCTGGCCGCATCTTGCTGACGCGGGCGATGAACCTTTGAAGGTAGCCGGCGAGGTATTTTGAGGCCGTTCCCCTGAAACGCCGCGTGAAGTTTTTTTAGCGGGAATAAAGGCTGTTGATGTTCTGGATGTATTGCGCGGCGGAAGCAGCCTTCTGGCCGGGCTTGGTCTTGATGATGAAGTGCTCGGTCCCGCACGACTGCACGCAGGCAGCGTAGCGCGCGAGCCCGTCGGTGCAGAGCGCGGCATCTCGCGCGATGATCGGCGACAGCGTCATTTGGATCGTGCCCTTTGAGCGCCCAGAGATGCGTCGGAAGCGTCGGCTGCCGCTTCGATCCGCCACCGTGAGGATCGGCAACTGCCAGCGAGACAGACCGCGCATCATCGGGATGTCCTTCTTGCCATACTCATACCAGCGCCGCCGCGGGGGCTTGGAGCTCGGGTTTCGCAGGTGCCGAACCCATTCCCGCGATCCCTTGCGTGACTCTCGCTGGCGGCTTCGACGATCCCTCCGAAGCTGTCGGATGATGCGCCGGCCAGCGCACCCAAGATGATCATCCGCCACCGCCAGACCGAGTGTTTGTTCAGCCCCAAGCTCCGCGCCAACCCGCGACCGGGCGATGGCCTGTGCCGGCGTGAGATCGTCCAGATCCTCGATCTGTCGCCGAAACTCGTGTGAATTCATAGTGCCCCGCGTTCCGCCATTCAGGGGCAACATTGGCCGCTTCTGCCTAGCCGAAGCTTGGCGACACGAAAAACGGACACTGCTTTTCTTTTTGTCTTGTCCCCGACGTGTCGGTCCCGCCACACGCGGCGATTCAACGACGGCGGCGCATATACGGTGGATGCGGGCGGCGTTAGATCTGATTTCGCCTTGGGGGGCATATTGAGGGACAAGAGATGAAAACAACAATCATGATTTCCGCGGCCGCCATGATGGCCGCCGGCGTCGCCCATGCAGGTGGCGTCGCCCCGACGGTGTCCGAGCCGCAACCGCAGATGCGGCCGGTTCTCGTGGCAGAGCCGGACTGGACCGGCCCCTATGCCGGTGTCGCGCTCGGCTATGGCGATGTCGACGCCGAGGTCTTTGAACCTCTCGATATCGACGCTGGCGGTGCTCTGGGCGGCGGTTTCGCCGGCTATCAGTACGACTTCGGCGATTTCGTCCTGGGTGCCGAGCTCGACGGCAACATCGCCAACATGGATGTCGATCTCGACGATGTTTCCGATCTCGCGTCGGATTTCGGTGAGGACGATCTGGCCGACGCCATCGACGACATCGAAATCGGCGTGGACGCCCTGCACCGCGTGAAGCTTCGCGCCGGTTACGACGCGGGCCGCGCGCTGGTCTACGGTGTGGCAGGTGCTGCTTATGCCAATCTGAACGTCGAAGCCGATTTCGCGGATGTCGACGAGGATTACGACGACTGGGGCTACGTTATCGGCGCCGGCAGCGAAGTGCGCGTCACCGACAGCGTGACGCTCGGTGCGGAGGTCCTCTACCACAAGTTCGACGACCTGATCGACGCCGACACGCTGGGCGCCGACGATGGTCTCGAGGCCGAGATCGTGACCGTCCAGGCCCGGTTGGCCTATCGCTTCTGATCCTTCGGACGTGTGAGCGAACGGATCGGGCGGCCAATCGGCCGCCCGGTCTCGTTTTCGCTCCGGCTCAGCGCTGCTTCGGGCCTGCCATACGGGGCCCAAGGGTGGTTGCGCTGTCGTTCCCGCGCCTTTACATCGGCGTGGATCATCCAGGCCGGGCGCGATCGCATCGGCCCATTGTGACTTCGAAAGGCCCCCCATGGCATCAGCAGCGGAACAGATGGCCGCGAACATGAGCTGGTCCGCCTTCGGCAAGGCGACCGAGCTTCGCGCCCGCATCCTCTTCACGCTCGGGCTTCTCTGCGTGTATCGCCTCGGCACCTACATCCCGGTGCCCGGAATCGACGGCAACGCGCTCAGAGATTTCATCGAGCAGGCGAGCGCGGGCCTTGGCGGCATCCTCAACATGTTCACCGGCGGCGCAATTGGCCGGATGGGGATCTTCGCCCTCGGCATCATGCCGTACATCTCGGCCTCGATCATCGTGCAGCTCATGACGGCGATGGTCCCCCAACTCGAGCAGCTGAAGAAAGAGGGCGACGCCGGCCGCAAGAAGATCAACCAGTACACGCGCTACGGCACCGTCTTCCTCGCGACGTTCCAGGCTTACGGCCTGGCCGTGTCGCTCGAGGCTGGCGGCCTGGCCCACGATCCGGGCTGGTTCTTCCGCATCGCCTGCGTGATCACCCTCGTCGGCGGGACCATGTTCCTGATGTGGCTGGGCGAGCAGATCACCCAGCGCGGCATCGGCAACGGCATCTCGCTCATCATCTTCGTCGGCATCATCGCCGAGGTTCCGGCCGCGCTGGCGCAGTTCTTCGCCTCCGGTCGCTCAGGCGCCATCAGCCCCGCGCTGATCATCGGCATCCTTCTGATGATCGTCGCCGTGATCGCCTTCGTGGTGTTCATGGAGCGCAGCTTGCGCAAGATCCACATCCAGTATCCGCGCCGCCAGGTGGGGATGAAGGTCTATGACGGCGGTTCATCCCACCTGCCGATCAAGGTGAACCCGGCGGGCGTCATCCCGGCGATCTTCGCCTCGTCGCTTCTGCTTCTGCCGACCACGCTCGCCACGTTCTCGGGCAGCGAGTCGGGCCCGGTGCTGTCGACGATCCTGGCCTATTTCGGGCCCGGACAGCCGCTCTACCTGCTGTTCTTCGGCGCGATGATCGTCTTCTTCACCTACTTCTACACCGCCAACGTCGCCTTCAAATCCGAGGACGTGGCCGACAACCTGAAGAACCAGAACGGCTTCATCCCCGGCATCCGTCCCGGCAAGCGCACCGAGGAATACCTCGACTACGTGGTCGCGCGGATCCTGGTGCTCGGCTCGGCCTACCTCACGGCCGTCTGTCTTCTGCCCGAGATCATTCGCAATCAGGCCGCCATTCCCTTCTATTTCGGTGGCACAAGCGTCTTGATCGTGGTCTCTGTCACGATGGACACGATCCAGCAGGTTCAAAGCCACATGCTGGCCCATCAGTACGAAGGGCTGATCGAGAAATCGCAGCTGCGCGGCAAGAAGCGCGGCCGCAAAGGCTCCGGTAAAGGAGCCGCAAGGGGAGGGGCGCGTCGGTGACGATCAACATCATTCTTCTGGGACCGCCGGGTGCCGGCAAGGGAACGCAGGCTCGGCGGCTCGAGGAAGAGCGGGGCATGAGCCAGCTGTCCACGGGCGACATGCTTCGCGCTGCCCGCAGCTCGGGCACCGAGATGGGCAAGCGCGTGGCCGAGGTCATGGACCGCGGCGAGCTGGTCACCGACGAGATCGTCATCGGCCTGATCGAGGAACGGCTCGACGCGGATGGCACGGCCGGCTTCATCTTCGACGGCTTCCCCCGCACGCTGGCGCAGGCCGACGCGCTGGCGGCACTGCTCGAGAAGAAGGGCGAAAGCCTGGATGCCGTGATTGAGATGCAGGTGGATGACGACGCGCTGATCCAGCGCATTACCGCCCGCTCGACCTGCGCCAATTGCGGTGAGGTCTATAACGACCAGACCAAGCCGATCCCCGAGGACGGCAAGTGCGCGAATTGCGGCTCGACCGAGTTTACTCGCCGGGCCGACGACAACGAGGAAAGCCTCAAGCAGCGGCTTCTCGAGTACTACAAGAAGACCTCGCCGCTGATCGGCTACTATCACGCCAAGGGCCAGCTGACCCGCGTGGATGGCCTGGGCGAGATCGACGCCGTGGCGGCCGAGATCAAGAAGGTTCTCGACGCCTGATCTCTTGCCGAACGGCTGCGCCACCCGCGGCCGTTCGGCAATGCCCCGCCGATCGCCGCGCGACCCGGTTCCCAGGTTGCGCTGCCGGACATACCCTCGGTCCCATAAAAAGAAGCAGACCGAGGCAGATCCATGACTTTCGCAACCTTGACCTTCACGGTCGGCGCCGGTGGCGCGCTGTTCCTTGTCGGCGGCATCCTCACCCTCCGCGCATTGCGCCGGGCCGAGGATCGCGACGGCTGACGCCGCCCTCTTGCGCGCCGCAGGCTCCGCTCATACTTCACGGGCTCCGCAGGCAGCGGCAGGGGCTGCCCTTGACGTTCTGCCGAATCCCGACTAAGGCGCACCATCCTAAGAGAATTGGATGACGCGGGGCAAATCGTGCCTCGTCGAACCGCGACCGAAAATGACCTGAGCCCGCGGCGCTCCGCTTCGGGCTTACGTTGTGAAAAAAGGGCCTGGGGTTACGGGCTCGCAACGAAGAGGAAAAGTATACCTTGGCACGTATCGCAGGGGTCAACATCCCCACCGCCAAGCGCGTTCCCGTCGCGCTTACCTACGTCACCGGCATCGGGCCGTCCTCGGCCAGGCAGATCTGCGAAGCCGTGGGCATCGAGCCGTCGCGCCGCGTCAACGAGCTGACGGACGCCGAAGTCCTGAAGCTGCGTGAGCACGTCGACGAGAACTACACCGTCGAGGGTGACCTGCGCCGCGAGACGCAGATGAACATCAAGCGCCTGATGGATCTGGGGGCCTACCGTGGCCTGCGCCATCGCCGCAATCTCCCCGTGCGCGGTCAGCGCACCCACACCAACGCACGCACGCGCAAGGGCCCCGCGAAGGCCATCGCCGGCAAGAAGAAGTAAGGGGAGGCTGTATCAATGGCACGTGATCGTCGCGCTACCGCGAAGAAGAAGGTCTCCAAGAACATCGCCGCCGGCGTTGCTCATGTGAACTCTTCGTTCAACAACACCAAGATCCTGATTTCCGACGTGCAGGGCAACGCCATTTCGTGGTCGTCCGCCGGTACGATGGGCTTCAAGGGCTCGCGCAAATCGACCCCCTACGCCGCCCAGATGGCCGCTGAAGACGCGGGCAAGAAGGCGCAGGAACACGGTGTCCGCACCATCGAGGTCGAAGTTCAGGGTCCCGGTTCAGGCCGTGAATCCGCGCTGCGCGCCCTGGCTGCCGTCGGCTTCAACATCACGTCGATCCGCGACGTG
>NZ_JBELKF010000214.1:0-3116 GCF_042089775.1 Palleronia sp. | reverse complement strand
ATGGCTCCGGATCTGCCGCGCCGGATCAGCTGCTACCTGCTCGGAGCCGGTGCGTCGCCCTCCGGCACGGAAGCCGAGATCGAGACGGTCCTCGCCGGGCGCAACCCGGAGTTCGTCTTTTCGATCGACCTCCCGGCCGGGTCGGAGGAGGGCGTGCTGGCGCTGCCGGGCAACGCCCGCGTCGAGGACAGCGGCGCGGCCCTCGTGGCCCTGCGCGCCATCGCCGACCGCATGGATAAGCTCGGCTGCGACAAGCTCCTGCAAAGCCGTCACGACTATGCCGGGTATTGGAAGCTGAATTTCCGTGGTCCGAAGCGCGAGCGGCTGATGGGGGCGCTCGGCGTCGCCACGCTGCGCGCCGACGGCGTAGCACCCGGCCAGCGCATGGCCGACGGCCTGATGTATCTGCAAGCCATCGCCGCCGCGGCGGATATGTGGCACGAGGCCGAGGATCTCGGCCGTCTGATCCTGGGGCTGCAGACCGGCGGCCATGAGGACCACGAGAACCGCTTCGTCTCGGCCGACGGGGTGCAGGAAGCCTTCCTGATCCCGACGGCGCCGGGCGGCGTCATCGCCCTGAAGTGCTACGAGACGAGCTGGCTCATCGTGCTTCATCAGAACAGCCCCGAGGAGATGCCCCACAAGATCGAGATCCATTGCGCCGAAGGGATCGGCGGCGAACTCGAGACGTCGGAGGAGACGCAGGTCGCGGACATCGGCCTCGAAATGGGTGGCTACAGCGGGAAGATGATCGTGCCCTATTCGGTCCAGGCGATGCGCGAGCTCACCGGCGCAATCGGCACGATCTGCGATCTTGGCGCGGAACTGATGGGGGAGCGCGAGCCGGAGCACGAGGCGGCTTACCTGTGCTGAACTGCGAGCGACGGTAGTGGCAGGATGGGCCGACGCGTCACCGCGCTCGCTGCCTCAAAGGGCCTGGCGCAGGTCGTCGAGGAGCCGCCCATCTTCGGTCACTGCATGCACGTAGATCTGGATCGCACTCCAGCCGGTAACCGCACAGCCCCAGCTGTTGTAGCTCATCACCTTGCCCCGGTAGTTGACCGACTTCCCGTCGACCACCGTCGCCGCGCTGTCGGCATGCCCGCGAATGGTGAGGGTTTGACCATTCTTGAGTAAGCCCCGCTCGAAAAGTTGTCGCGTGCCGGGAAGGGTGCGCTTTGTCCGCTTCGGGTCGGCTTTCGCAGCATCTGCCTGCGCTGAGACAGGGTCCGCATCGACGGTCGGAGCAAGGCGATCGCACGGCGCTGCCACACGCGGCGCCAGGTCCGAGAGGACATCACCGATCTCTGGATAGTCGACACGGATCGCCGCGCGGCGAAGCGAGCCCCGCACGTCCCCGGCTCCGATCCCGCTGATTTTGCGGGTGATGAAGCGCACGAAATTGTCGTCGTCGGGCAGACTCTCCAGAACCGCTCGCACCTGGCTGTCGATCCGCCAGTCGGTCCAGAGTGCGTCGATCGCGCGCTGTCCCATGTCAGCGCGCGAGACCAGTGCGAGCTTCCGGGCCCGCGCTTCGGCGGGTTCGTCGTCGTCCATCTTGACGGTCAGGAACAGCTTCTCCTCGGCCTCGACTGGCGCATGGACCTTGTAGAAGCGCCATTCGTCGCCGTTGGTCAGCACGCACCAGTCGACGCCGCTGGTATTGGCGTAGTTGATCGTTTGCACGATCCACCGGCGGTCGCTCATGTTCTCCTGAAGCGCTTTCGCCTCGACGAAGAGGACCGGCGCCCGCTGCAGGAACAGCGCGCAATCGACTGGATTGTCCGAGCTCTTGTGCCGGTATTCGCTCTTCACCTCATCGAGGTCACCGAGATCCCAGCCGAGCGCTTGGAGGAGGGGCAGGATCAGCACGCGGATCGTGTCGCTTTCGGTCAGCTTCACGCGTCGCTCGCGATAGCCGCGAACCTGCGCCTGCAAGTCGCTCACCTTCTTGGCCAGGACATTGAGTTCGTTGATAGTCATGCGCGCCTCCATGCGCACCTTTCTCAGCCATCAACCTCCGCGTGGCAACGCGCGCGAAGCCACAATCCACAGGGTTGGCAAAATCGGAGTGCTTGAAGCCAAGGGTGCTTGGTGGGGCGCGAGGGCTTGAAGCAGTCCCGCCGGGGGCGGTCGTCTTGCTGAAAAGAGAGAAGGCCGCCCGTGGGGCGGCCTTCGGAACGGTCAGGGGGGGTGCCGTTCAGTCCTTGTCTTTCAATGCGCCTTTGGCCTCGCCCTTGGCGTCCTGGCCGTGGCCCTTGAGCTTCTGACCCTTGCCTTCGTTCTGAAGGTCCTGGTTGTCGGTCGCGTCGCCAAGCTTGTCTTTCGCTTCGCCCGCAACCTTGTTCAGCGTGCCCTTGGTCTTGTCTTCCTGTTCGCTCATGTCGTGATCCTCATCAGATTTCGGATCGCAGCACCCGGCGCCGATCACGCCGCGCACCTGCTTATCCCCCCAACGGATGCGAGCCAGGATCGTTGCGTAGGTCACGGTGATCGTGATCGCGCGGAGGCGCAGGCGACCTTCCCTTGGCACGCGCGGAAGCCTGAGTGCGGTGCGCGATCCAGACTTACTTGCGCACCCGATCCGGATCGACCGGTTCACGGATGACCCGCATCTCGACCTCACCGCCGATGCTCTCCATCAGCGGTGCAAGGCGGTGTCCGAGTGCCTCCCAGCGGGCTTCGACGAGCGCCTCCTCCGACCGGCCCCCCAGGCCTTCAATACCACCGTCCTGCGGGCCAGTTTCTGGCTTGTCGACGTTGGGCGCGCCTGTGCTCTCGGGCAGCTGCTTCATCGGAACGTCTCCCTTTAGCGAACTGGATAATCGGGGATGATTTAAGCTATCGCTCTGGTGCGTCCCGAGAAACGCTACGTCGCCTGTCGAGCCAGCCGGGCGCGGCCCGGGCGGACGGGTTCAGATGAGTGCGTCCTTCGGCATTCCGCTGCCGACCCAGGGGCCTCAGCTGTCGCCCAGGAACCCAGTCACGGCCTCGAGAAAGCGATCGGGTGCGGTGTTCATCGCCTCGTGCGCCTCGCCGTCGAAACGGTGGCGGCGAACATCGGGAAGCACCGCTTCGAGTTCGTCGGTCACGAACATCTCGGGCGGCGTCTCGGA
>NZ_JBELKF010000213.1:0-3118 GCF_042089775.1 Palleronia sp. | reverse complement strand
GACAGGCTACTCGCACGCTTATGCCTTCAATTCGCACTCATATGCCTTTCTGGCACTCGCGAAGCAAGGGGCAGGGAGATGAACCTCGAAACTATCGGAAAAAGTTTTGCGAAAAACATTGATAACTGGTTTGCGCCGGCATAGTGTTGGATCAACCTGAAGACGAAAGGTCGCCGCGATGGACAGCCAGATGAAACTGAACGGGATCGAGGGCGCGACGAGCGTGCTCCGCCACCTCGATATCGGCGTCGACCCGCGCCTGCCGAAGGCCCGGCGCGAGCTGGCCCAAGGCGCGGTGCTGCGCGTCGCGGCCGGGGAGGCCCTCGCGGTCTGGCAGGGCGATGCCCGCCCCGTCTATCTGCGCTTCGCCAAGGGCGGCACCGTGCAGGGGCCGCTGGCCTATGCCGAGGTGGATCTCAAGGGGCGGGTGGAGAGCGAGGCCCGCCTGACCATGGGCCTCGTGAAGTCGCTGATCGTCACCGTTCTGTCTGCGGTCCTGCTTCAGGGGCTGATGGGCGGCGCCGGGCTCTCGGTCCTCGGCTCTGCCGGCGCGGCCTTCTTCGGCCTCGTGGCCGCGCTCGGCGTGGTCTCGATCGCATGGCGCGCCACGACCCTCGCCATCCGGTTCTGCGACCGGAGAGGCCTCGTGGGACAGGCGCTGGCCGCCTGACGCCGCAACGTCACGGCCTCACCCTGGGGTGAGGCCGTTCTTTTCTGCTCGCCTGTTGGATGTGCTGGGCTACCCTGAGTTGACCGACGCAGCCGGAGAACCCGATGAACATCCAGACCCCGCGCCCCCATACCACAAGCCTTGCTCGTCGCTTCGAGATCGAGCTCAGTAAATGCACCGCGCTGCGCACTCGTTATGAAACGGGAAGCGAAGGGGATCGGGCCGGGAACGCCAGGATGCTGGCCTGCGCGACCTTCTGGGCCTTCGTGGCGCTGGAGGAGCTGGTCGTCATCGGACCGGCGCCCGTCGGAGCGCCGGAGCCGCGCGAGATCGTCTCGCTGCGCGATGCGCTTGGCCATCCGCTGACCGATCCGGATCTGGCCTTACGTGCGCATGACCGGCTGCAGGCCTTCGCTACGGCGGCCTGACGGCGCACGGTCTTTCTTGACCGTGAGTCCCCCCTCGCTAAGTGACCGTTGCGTCTAGCGGAAATCGGGAGTCTACTCGATCCGCATCGTTTGCGAGTGAGGGGGACGGATGGAACTCCATCTCGAGAAGGTCGACCCGCCGAAGAACTGTTACCGCTTCTACCATGTCGACATCGAGCCGGATCTCTTTGCCGAGGCCGCGCTCGTGGTGCGCTGGGGCCGTATCGGCCGGCGCCCGCGTTGCCGGATCGCGGGGTCAGGCAGCAAGCGCGACGCGCAGGAGATGGCGACGCGAATTCTCCAGCTGCGGCTGAAGCACGGCTACAGGCTGCGGTAGCCATCCAGCCACGCAACCGTGGAAAACCTCCACATGGCATTTTCCGCTTTCGCGGGCGCGGTCTACGCTCGAGGCAGAGCCCGGGCGCACCGGGCCTTTGATGAGCAGGAGTGCCCATGCCGGCGAACACCCCCAAGCGGATCAGCGACCTCAGCACCGAGGCCCAGTTCGATGCCTACATGCAGGTCTTCACCGAACCGCGTGGCACCCGCCTGAACGATCTCGACGCCATCGTGGCCGCCGCCGTCGAATACTCGGTGCGGGTCATGGCGCCGGCCTTTATCTCGCTCGAGGCCGGGCTTCAGCGTCTCGAAGGGGAGGCGGAGCTTCCGAACCTGCGCTGGTTCGATGCCGGCGCGCCCCACCTTGGCGCTTTCGAGATCACTGCCCCCGACGACAGCGGCGCGCACAGCTTCGTCCTCGATTTCACCGGGCGGAAGCGGCCGACCTGCGGAACCATCCCGCCGGACCTGCCGCGGCGGATCAGCTGCTACATCACCGACTACTCAGCCCGGGCGCCGGAGGGGGCCAGCATCCAGGACGTTCTCGCCATCGAGGGGCCGCAGCTCGTCTTCGCGATCGACATTCCGTCGGTGTCCGAGGAGGGCGTCCTGGTCCTGCCGGGCGGCGCGCGCGTCGAGGACAGCGGCGCGGCCATGGTCGCGCTTCGGGCGGCCGCGGGGCACATGCAGGCCTTGGGCTGCGACAAGCTCCTGGAGACGCGCCATGAATGGGCGGGCAGCTGGACGATGGAGTTCCGGGGCCCGCGGCGCGAACGCCTGATGGCCGCGCTCGGCGTCGCCACCCTGCGCGCCGACGGTGTCGCGCCCGGGCAGCGCATGGCGGACGGCCTCATGTATCTCCAGGCGATCGCCGCGGCGGCCGACCTTTGGCACGAGGCCGAGGATCTCGGTCGGCTCATCCTCGGGCTCCAGACGGGCGGCCACGACGATTACGAGAACCGCTTCATCTCGTCCGACGGTGTGCAGGAAGCCTTCCTGGTTCCGACCGCGGAAGGCGGCGTCATCGCGCTGCGGTGCTTCGAGACCTGCTGGCTGGTCCACCTGAAGCGGGCAAATGCCGACGAGATGCCCCACCAGATCGAGATCCATTGTGCGGGCAGCATCGCGGACGAGCTCGAAACGAGCGAGGACACCCTCGTGGCTGACATCGGCCTGACGTTGGAGGGCTACAGCTCGAAGATGGTGGTGCCCTATTCGAACCAGGCGATGCGCGAGCTCACGGGTGCGATCGGCACGATCTGCGATCTCGGCGCGGAGCTGATGGGGGAGCGCGAGCCGGAGACCGAGGCGGCCTATCTCTGTTGACGCGCGAGCGCCTCGAGCATCTCGCCGTTCTCGTCCATGACCTGTTCGGCCGCGTCCAGCGTGGCGGCGATCGACGGGTCGGCCCGGGAGATACGCAGGATGCCGTCATCGCCCTGCGTGACAAGGAGCGTGTCGCCCTCACGCGCGCCGAGGGCCGCCAGGATCTCGGGGGTCATGTCTATGACCAGTGCGTCGCTGTGCTTTCGGATCGTGGTCTTCATGGTTGCCGTCTCCGCTGGCGTCATTCTCGTGAGAGGTCGCGTCAAGGCGCGAGGCCATCCTCCTCCGCTTCGATCACCGCCTCAAGCTCCAGCGCCGGGACCATATAGGCATAGCAGACGATCTCGCCCTCGAG
>NZ_JBELKF010000212.1:2824-3123 GCF_042089775.1 Palleronia sp. | reverse complement strand
GGCCTGGTGCGCATGGTGGACTACATGGGCGATGACGCGGCCGTTCTGCAGGCGGCGCGGGTCAGCTACGGGCGCGGCACGGGCTCCGTCCTGAGCGACGAGGATCTGACGCGCTACCTCATGCGCCACTGGCATTCGACTCCCTTCGAGATGTGCGAATTGAAGCTGCATGTGAAACTGCCTGTATTTGTCGCAAGACAATGGATCCGGCACCGGACGGCCAACGTGAACGAATACTCGGCCCGCTACTCGATCCTGAACCGCGAGTTCTACATTCCGCGCCCCGAGGATCTGGCGGC
>NZ_JBELKF010000212.1:0-2814 GCF_042089775.1 Palleronia sp. | reverse complement strand
TCCAGCACCAACAAGCAGGGCCGTGCCGAGGTTCTGTCGGGCGCCGAGGCCGAGCGTGTGCTCGACTGGCTGCGCGAGGATGCGAACCGGGCCTATGACCACTACGAGGCGATGATATCGGACGACGGCCAGCAGGGTCTTGCGCGCGAGCTCGCGCGGATGAACCTGCCCGTGAATATCTACACCGAGTGGTATTGGAAGGTGGATCTGCACAACCTGTTCCACTTCCTGCGTCTGCGCGCTGACCCCCACGCGCAATACGAGATCCGCGCCTATGCGGACGTGATCTGCCAGATGGTGAAGGACTGGGTGCCTGCCGCCTACCGCGCCTTCGAGGATTACCGCCTCGACGCGGTGAGCTTCTCCGGCCCGGCGATGAAGGTCCTGCAGCGCATGCTGGCAGGCGAGGAGGTCTCACAGGAGGGATCCGGCATGGGCAAGCGCGAATGGCGCGAGTTCCAGGCCGCCCTGGGCCGCGCCTGACCGAGACATGCCGGTCGCGGCACTGCCGCGATCGGTGCCCGGGGGCGATTTTCGCTCCCTGATGGCAGACTGACCTGACCGGCATGCTGATGGAGAAGATCGATGGCTGTCCTGTTCCGCCCCTGTGGCGACCTCTTTGCGGCCCCTGCGCCGCGCTGCGCCCGCGACCGGGCCCTTCACGCCTACCTGACCGAGCGGCTCGGTCGCGCTGTGACGCATCAGCCCGGCAGCGATGTCGACTACGAGGACTGGACCGAGCCGGCCTGCATGCTCGAAGCCGCGCTGCGATCCGGCCTCGAGGTGAAGATCCTGCCGCGGCAACCGCTGACCAAGGCCATCAACGCGCCGGACATCGTCATTGAGGGACGGCCGTGCAGGGACATGCTGATCGGCCGCAGCCTCGCCAGCGATCCGCGCAACGCCGATTGGCTGAACCTCGGCTGGCCCTCGGCCTGCAACGACCTCGCCAACCACTACGCAGAGACGGAGGCCTTCCACGCGTTCGCCGGCCGGCGGATGGTCCTGGCCGATATGCCGGGTGAGACCGCGAGGCTCAGGAGCTCGAGCCACCTGTCGCGCACCGGCAGCAACGGCGACCTCGAGGAAGCGATCCGTGGCTTCGCGGGGCAGCGATGCTTCGTGAAAGTCGTCTGGCCTGCGAAAACCGAAGCTCCGTTCAAGCTCGACGTTCCTGCGGGCTGCAGCCGGGGGACGGCCAAGGGCCTCTTTCTCGACGCGACCGGCTACCTCTCGGCGGCGCGGGAGGGCGACCGTGATGCGATCCTGGTGCAGGAACATGTCGAGATGCGCCATGAGACGCGCTTCTTCGTCATCAACGGGCAGATCGTCACCGGCACGGGCTGCATCGAGCGCGACACCCCCGCACAGAACCCCGAGGGCCTGACGTTCTCGGGCCGCTCCGAAGTCCGGCGGAACGATGGCCGCGTCGGGATCTACCCGGCGCAGGCATCCGTCCTGCAAGCGCATGCGGAGGGCTTCGTGGCAGCCTTGGCCGAGGAGGCGCCAGAGCTCGCGCATTACGCGGTCGACTGCGCCCTGAAGGCCGACGGCACGCCGGTCGTCATCGAACTCAATCCGATCGCCGAGTCCGGGCTCTACGCGGCCAGCCACATGCAGCTCTTCGCGGCGATCGTCGCGGCGGCCGAGCTCGAGCCGGAGCGGCATGCGGACTACGCGGTCAGCGAGCATGTGGCGAGGCTCGGGACAACGACGGTCGCGGATGAGGAGATGGACATCGATGCCTTCGCCTTCGACTGACGAGACGATCTTGCTGTATCACGGCACCTCGGCAGCGTCGGCGGAGCGGCTGCTTGAGGCAGGTTGGCAGCCGCGCTCCGGATCGATGGGCAGCCAGTGCGGCGATCCACGACTGCTCTATCTCACCGACCAGCCGATGAACGCGCTGTGGTTTGCGGAGCAGAAGCAGGATCCCGTGGTGCTGGAGGTTCGAATGCCGCGCGGCGCGCTCTGCCTCGATCCCGAGGACGGGGTCGGGGAGACGGTGGAGGAAGAGATTGCCATCTCCGAGCGTCATGGGCTTCCGACGAACTTGGCGACGGGGTGCGCCCTGACCCCGGACTGTTTCAGGCTCGTCGAGCCAGCCTCTCCGGAGTACGACCCATCTCCATGAGCTTTCCCGCGACCACGGCGGGGGCGGGGGCGGGGGCGGGATGAGCATCCGGATCGCCTCAGTCGGCACGGCGCGCTGTTCGGGATGATGAGGGCGCGGTCAGGCTTGACCTGAATGTTTGCCCCTCGACTGCCCGTCGGTTGACACCCGACCCCTGCGGCGACTGCAATCTTCAGGGGTCGGGTATCGCCGTCTGGCCTGACCGTGCGACAGCGCAGGTGAATGACGTCTGCGCCGCGCCGTATTGATACCGCCTCCGATATCCCTGCTCAATGGTTTTTCGCAGATAATTTCGCAAGGAAGCCACCCGGTCCGGGTTGTGCCTGTGAGCGCGACAGGCCACCAATGACGGGAACAGACGGGAGAGAGCCACATGCTGGAATTGATGGTGGCTGGAGTGCTTGTGGCAGTAGGGCAGGGCGCCTTGACGTTCGAGACCCCGACGATCTCGGCCCATGGCTGCGGCGCGCCTATTGAGGCGCAGGACGAATGGACGCTGAACTGCGGGGTCACGAACCGAGGCCCGGTCGCGGTGGACCGGCTGACTGGCGAAACCCTCCTCAAGGATCCACGGCGCACGCTGCCATGGGCGCAGGTCGAATTCGACATGCCGGTGCCCGGCGGGATCGAACCCGGCGAGACACGTCGCGTGACGTTACCACATCCCGACCCGGTGGTCG
>NZ_JBELKF010000211.1:0-3131 GCF_042089775.1 Palleronia sp. | reverse complement strand
GTCTGCGTCGTCCTCGATCAGATCTCCGGCGGACAGGCCGCCGAGCAGCCAGTTCAGCGACTCTTCGTAGGACTTCGCGGAATTCGGCTGGAATTGAACCGGCGCACCAGCCAGAGGCGCGTCCTCGCCATGCTGCTTCAACGCGATGATCTCATCGAACTCCGCCCAGATCACACGAGCCCCGGGATGCCCCGACCTGCGAAGCCAGCGGTTGCGGGCAGGCCTGAGGGCGGCGGGCCGCACCACATCTTTCTCGGGCAGCAGGTGCTCCAGTTCAGGCAGGCAGGACCTTTTGGCGATCATCGCGTTGAAACGGTCGATCCCCCGGCGAAACGACTTCCGCTGATTGGTCTCGAGGCCGACCGCCACGCGGTTGACCCAGTCATCGGTGATCTCGGCGGGCTGCACGCCCGCCGCCGAAGCCACGCGCGCCAGAACCCCGAAGGTGAGGTGCGAATTGGTCCCGAGCAGTTTTCCTTTGCCTTGGTTTCCCTTCACGAAGGCAAGCAGCGCGTTCCATTCGGTGCCGAGGGCTGTCGCAACCGGGGTGCCTGAGAGACGCCGAAGCACCATGCGATTGTGCTTGCGCCAGGTCCGGAACTCGTTGGCCGTGCGGAACGGCGCGGGCACGTGGCGCACGCGGCCCCGGCCCCATTTGCGATCGAATTCGGCGAGATCTGCCGGAATGCGCTTCAGCTCGGTCTTGTAGACCTTGGCGCTCTTGCGGATCGAGGCCCGCAGGTTCTTTTCGAAGCTGGGGGCATAGCCCAGTTCGGGCAGGCATTCTTCGACCTGCTTCAGGTTGGTGATGGTCATCATGTCGTCTTTCTGTGGGGATGTCCGGGAGGTTGGAGAGGTTCGGCCAACAGCCTCTCCGACCTCCCGGACGGACCAGGAAAGACCGGGACAGCCGTTGCGCCAAATCAGCCGGTTTGGCGCAAAATGCCGGAAATCAGGGTGGTTTCAGCCGGACACCCCTCGCCATACATTCCGGGTATGTCGAAGGGCCTTCGGGTGAGCCTGCGCCAAACGAGGCATCGGTGCGCCAGGTGAGCTCGTTTGGCGCAGGGTCCGGGTGATAATCCGAGCGATCAGCCATGGATCGCTGCCGCGCGCATGTCGCGCTCCCGGAACCGCCAGTCGCTGCCAAGGAGGATGCCGGGAAGGCGCCCCTTCTTCGCCCGGTCCGTGATCGTGCGCGGCGACAAGTGCTTGAAGTAAAGAAAGGCGACCTCAGCCGGCTTCAGCAGCGGCTTTTGGAACTCGATCGCGAGTTCGGCAGACACGTAGGCTGCGCCTTCGAGCTGCCAGATATCAGCCCAGGCATAGCGTTGCGGATTGTGAGCTACTGGCCGGACATTGGCCGTCGCCAACAGCTTCCGGGTGGTCGTCTCGCCCAACTGGAAATGGCGCGCGGCGTCCGCGACAGTGATGGGAATATCGTATTGCAAAAGCATGGGCCCAGCTCCTTTTCGAGGAACTGGGCCCCAGGGCGTTCACCCTGAAATTTCCGGCACATATTTTTTGCCGAGGTGTCGGAGAGGATCCCAAGGGAGCGTGGCATCCATCGCCCTGCCCACTCAACGACTGATCAGGAGGTCGGCCTTAGAAAGCCTTTTGGCGAGCACCTCCCGAGCTGGAAGCGAGAGGCACCACATTGCTGGTGTCTTCATCGCCCTGGTCCTCGGCCGGCAAAACATCACCCTGATCGCGGTAGGCTTTGAGCAGCCGAGACACCCGACACGGCCAGAGATGCCGAAGAATGCCTTCTAAAGACTGCCCAAGCCGGGGGCCATAGCTCCCCGGACCACGGGGAGGTCATTGTAGGGATAACCATGTCTCGCCTACTCCGACTCTTCGCGGAAGCCGTCGAAGTCGGGCTTGCTCGCGATCGCCGAGAAGACGCTTAGTGCGGATCTGAGATCAATCCACTTCCAGTTCACACCAAGCGTTGAACGGGCCAAAGTAGCCCTCCATTTCGCCCTTGCTGACCCAATCCCCTTGGAAGTCGAACTCGTTTCCATCTTCGTCAGTCAGTTCGCCTGACAAAGATTTGTTGTTGGAGCAGGCCCTCACGTCGCCTTCGACAGACGTTGTTACACATATCGGTGAGGGGAATTCACTGAGCGCGTCCTGACGGTTAGCTCGAGGGCATGCCGAAGCCTTCCCCGACCCGCTACCGCACACTGAACTGGTCCGCCTACAACGCGGCGCTGCGCAAGCGCGGCTCGCTGTCGGTCTGGTTCGATCCCGAGATAGTCTGGCACGCTGACAAGACCGGGAAGCGCGGACGGCCGGGACCTTCTCGGACGCTGCCATCCAAACATGCCTGGCCCTGAAAGTGCTCTTCGGGCTTCCGCTTCGGCAGACGGTCGAGCTGGCCGAAAGCCTGATCCAGATGGCGGGACTCGACTGGCCGGTTCCGGACTATTCGACGCTGTGCCGCCGGCAGGCGCGGATCTCAGTGCAGGTCCCGTATCGCGCGTCAGGACAGCCCCTTAACCTGCTTGTCGATAGCACTGGCTTCAAGTTCCGCGGGGACGGCGAATAGCAGGCCCGCAAGCATGGCCCGTCGCGTCGGAGGCAATGGCGGAAGGTCCACCTCGCCATGGACGCGGGCACAGGGATGTGCGCGCGGTCGAGTTCACCTCGAGCCGCCAAGGCGACAGCTCTCTGCTGCCGGACCTACTGGCGCAGCCCCCCTGAAGGAGGTGATCGACACAGTCACCGCAGACGGTGCCTATGATACGCGACGATGCCATGGTGCGATATCACGTCCTGCAACATTTCCCGGTCCAAGGTCAGGTCCGCGACGATCTTCTTCAGCCGGTTGTTCTCGCCCTCGAGCTGCTTCAGGCGTCGCATCTCGTCCGGGAGCAGGCCGGCATACTTCTTCTTCCAACTGAAGTAGGTTGCCGGACTGATCCCGGCCTTGCGGCAGATCTCGGCAACCGGCGTGCCTTCCTCGCCCTGCTTCAAGACGAACGCCTTCTGCGCGTCCGAAAACTTCGATGCCTTCATGGCTTCGCTCCTCGTCCCAGCCGGGCCAACCTTTGACCTGCTTCCGGGAAACTGAACCGCCGGATCTGGGAAAAGTCTCGTAAACTGCCGGGCAGGCAACGCGAGGAAGA
>NZ_JBELKF010000210.1:0-3164 GCF_042089775.1 Palleronia sp. | reverse complement strand
CCGAAAGATACCTATGCCAACCGACTTGCCCCTGCCAAATAAAGCTTCAGTTGCATTTTCTCCCGTTACCGAAACTCAAGTAATGGAAATATTTGCTCTCGTTCAAGGTAACCAGCCGAGCGCAGCTTTCCGCCGTGATAAGGTAGGCCGATCAGCTAGGGCGGTTCTGAAAAACGCCCTCTTCTCTCAGCACGTTGCTACGAAGGTTATTCGTAGATTTCTTTATGGATCAGATAAACCAGACAAGCATCGCGCCCTCGGTCTATCCAAAGATATTGTAGAACGCGAGGCGGCGCGTTTTTCTGAACTTGAGGCGCCTGGGGTAATTAGATATTCTGACGCCCCCCCGCTTACATGGCGATATGCATTCTACCTGTTTTGGTCAAAGATCGGATCAGATAGGGCAGAATCGATTATGAAAATTGGCAACTGTGCCGACAACAGTCTTGATGAGGCCGCTGCTCTGGTACGTGCTATCGAGCAAATCGAGCGCATCGACACCTTAGTAGCCAACGGCGAGTATATAGCAGCTTTTCGCGAGTCACAGCGCAGTCTCGTTGATGGCATGACATACTCTGCTAGTCGACATCTCGCTATTGCCATGCGCCTATGTACAGATCCGGCACATTTTGAACATCTGGTCCGATCGTACGAAAAGTATTGCTCGGATAGGCTTATACGAACGGTACGAACTTATTTGGTCGACGTTCTTGATCAGTTATGCACAAATGAGCAGTCTGACACGCCAAAAAGCGCCGAAGTATTTTCTTTTGATGGAGAATTGCCCGAGGCATATGATATAGAAGATACTAGACTGATCATTCGCAATAGCCCTGAAAGGGCGACAATCTGGTCAGCATTGACCTCTGTACCACCATCGCCGAAACCGTACAACGTGACAGCGGGCTTTCCCCATATTGTAATGCAGCTGGAAGAATTAACCTCTGCAAACTCTATTACCGAAAGCGCCATTTCTATATTTAATGCACAACTCAGTGCCATGGCTGAAACTGATGCCAAGCTCACGCTAGTTGTCCCGCAGAACCATCCTTTGCAGGAATTAGCCGAGAACGTATTGGGGAAAAATGTAGTTCCAGACTTTGCCTCGGCGCAAGATGCAGACGCCAGCATGGTGCTAGTAATCGACAGTTTCGCGCCGGTTCCCCCAGAGCTCCTAAACCTTCTAGCAGAACATGAGAAGGCCGAGAGTCCGCTACCTGTGCAGCTCGAAGAGTCACCGCCGGCTGTGGAAGGTTCTTGGAGGCGCAATGCCACTTCGGAGCAAACTATTCTGTCTACTGCAAGTCGCCCCTGCGGGTTATTCTCTACCAATCCTGCATCAGTATGGGCAGCGATGGCGGAATCGCAGGATAGACCTGGTTCTGCGGCCGAAGCTCTTGGTAATATAGATCCTATCCTTTTGTATGCGGTCGACTATAATTTCGTCTCACCCAAACCGATAGAGCGGCCTGTAATATTGATCAGCATTGGTGGGGAACCGATCCTAAGCACCTGCTCCCCGCACCAGATTTGTGTTCCGGACAATATGCTAGCTTGGGAATTGTCTCAGCAACTTGCGGACATAAAATCCTCACAAGATTTGCCCGATGACACTCCCGTCATCGTTCAGACCGAAGAGTTCACATATGCTGAGAAGTATAGCCAAACACTTACAGATACCTACCTAAGCTATGGCTGCTCTTTGCCTGTGGCGGTAAAAGGTCTCCGACTAAAAACGGATGACTCCAAGCCGACCATTATTGAAGATGCAAAGACTTCAAACCTCTTCCGGGCCGCACCTCTTGCTTTGAGTTGTCTTGGGATAGGCGAAGCAATCAAAGCTCTTCACTTCTGGGGCATGCAGCCCGCGAGCACTTGTGTCGTTGTTTTCGACCCGGCAGCGGGTGTTGCCTCTGCAGCCCAACAATTTGTTCGAGGCAGTGGTGAATCGATACTAAGAGTGCTAAGAGATAGTCCTGATCTGATCCAATCAGTGTTCAAAGCATTTCGCGACGATTTAGGGGGCCGCATCCTTAAGCATCTCGAAAACGACAAAATTCCTGTGCCACTACAAGCATACTGTCTAGGTCAGTCAAACGCTCGAAGCAGGATGATGAAAATCGGCCGAGAAGCCAGTCATACAATTTCGGAATCGCGCCAGAAATCGGATATGGGAATTGCGACGGAGGTTGCGGCATTTATAGCAGAGGGCTGGCTCGATACTCTCATTGATGATGGTCATGGTGGTGAAGTACGTAACTTTCTCTCGAACATCTTTAAGAAGTTGGATAGAAGTACTAAACTGAAGCCTATAGATTTCCAACAGTTTCGAGCCATTTCGGAACGGTGCGGCCTGCAGATCTGTCTTGCTGAAGCGATCCTGCCGCTTTCACTACATCTGTGTATGCAAGATAGGGATTTTATAAAACCTATTTTTAGCTTCGTAAGTCAGTTTGGCGATCCTGTAGCGGCTCAAGCCGCGATGTTTGCGATCCTTGGGCAAGAGATCTCGGGGAAAAAGAGAATGAAGCTGATTGGTCGCATCGCCGAGCAGATCGTTGCAACGACTGAAGCCCATGAGATGATTTCGATGATTGCTATGCTCGAGAGTCTTCTTGGAGATAAGCTTTTCGAGTGCGACGGGGCGCTAAAGTTGTTAGGAGAGCGATTGCTATCTAGCACAACTTCTCGCACCCCTGACTTGATACCAAGTTCCGGACTGAGCCGATCTGCTATTATTCAACTAGCGTCGATTGAAAAAAGATTTGAAGCAGCTCTGGTACGTGGAGATCGAACGGAAACACTTGCTCTCCTGCATGAGATTAGTGACCGGGACGGCCATCTGAAACAAATCATAGAGATCACCCGCACTCGGTCAGCTGAGTTACGGTCCCTCAAGATCACGTGGCGAGATTGGGGGTATCCAGCCCTTGGTGATAGAGCGGACCGTCTTGCAATGGCAGCAATCCTTGGAGACATCGAAGAAATACTCCGTTCGAATGCGCCGTACTATATAGAGGCTGCAGACAATACAATATGCGGCGCAGTGGCTAGTATGGTTGCAGGGGATCCTAAACCTATTAAC
Source organism: Palleronia sp. (assembly GCF_042089775.1). Lineage (NCBI taxonomy): Bacteria > Pseudomonadati > Pseudomonadota > Alphaproteobacteria > Rhodobacterales > Roseobacteraceae > Palleronia > Palleronia sp. The sequence goes on along the minus strand of NZ_JBELKF010000210.1, from coordinate 79 downwards.
ATACTTTTGCGTGATTGGTCAGAGCAAGAAGGCCTCGTTTCCTTAGAACTACCTGCCCCAAATATAGAAGAAGAGGACC
>NZ_JBELKF010000066.1:0-19187 GCF_042089775.1 Palleronia sp. | reverse complement strand
ATCATCGACACCACCATCAGACAGACCAGCACGAAGATCGGCAATCCGACCACGGTGATGACCTGCTGGAGCGCGTTCAGCGCCTCGTCGCCGGCAAGGACCATCAGCGAGGCGGCGACGGCGCCCTCTGCCACGCCCCAGAACACGCGCTGGCGGACCGGGCCGGCCGTCTGTTCGCCCGAGCAGAGCATGTCGACCACCAGCGACGCCGAATCCGACGAGGTGGCGAAGAAGATCGCCACGATCACGACCGCGACGCCTTGCACGAATGTCGTGGCAGGAAAGCTCTCGAAGAAGGCGAACATCGCGAGCGGCACGCTTTCGGCCACGGCGTCCGAGATGCGGCCGGCCTGCTCGCCCAGGTCGGCGCGGGCGGCCACGCCGATGCCGTCGATTCCCATCGCGGACCAGCCGAAGATGGCGAACCAGACCACCGTGAAGGCCGAAGGCGCGAACAGGACGCCAAGGACGAACTCGCGGATCGTGCGCCCCTTGGAAATGCGCGCGACGAAGAGGCCGATGAAGGGTGACCACGTCACCGTCCAGGCCCAGTAGAACACGGTCCAGCTGCCCTGCCAGCCCCAGTCCTCGGTGTCTGGACGGTAGCTGGCCATCATGTCGTTCCAGAAGGCCAGCCGGGGCAGGTTCGAGATGTAGATGCCGATGGTCTCGACCACGCCGCGCAGCAGGAACAGGGTCGATCCGGTCACGAGCACGAACAGCATCAGCGCGACGGCCATGCCGATGTTGATGTTCGACAGGAGCTTAACGCCGTTATCGAGGCCCGCGACGATCGAGGTCACGGCAACGGCCGTCAGCACGGCCAGGATGGCGAGGCGCAGCGGCGTTGCGTCCGGCCAGCCGAAAAGCTCTTCCAGCCCCGCCGCGATCTGGCTGGTGCCGAGGCCGAGTGACACCGCCACGCCAAAGACGGTTCCCAGCACGGCGGCGATGTCGATGCTCTTGCCGATCGGGCCCTCGATACGCTTGCCCAGAAGGGGCCAGAACACAGAGCTGACCCGCACCGGCAGCTTGTAGCGGTAGATCGCGTAGGCGAAGGCGAGCCCCGGCAGCGTGAAGATCGTCCAGGTGTGCAGCGCGAGGTGATAGTTGGCGATGGCGATGGCATCGCGCGCGGCCTCGGGCGAATACGGCTCGACGCCGGGAAGGGGCGGGTTCGAGAAATGCGAGATCGGCTCGGCCACGCCCCAGAACATCAGCACCGTGCCGATGCCGCCCGCAAATAGCATCGTGAACCACGACAGGTTCGAATATTCGGGCCGCGCGTCGTCTCCGCCCAGGCGGATATGGCCGTAGGACGAGAACGCGGCAAAGAGCAGGAAGCCGAGCCAGACGTTCACGCCCAGGATGAAGAACCAGCCCAGCTTGGCGACGACCCAGCCCCGTGCCGCCGCGAAGGCCTCGCCGATCGGACCCGGTGCGACGGCCAGCGCGACCACGAAGATGATCATGAGCACGGCCGAGACGAAGAAGATCGTGGCGTCGGTTCGTAGCCCGAGCCGTTGGGCGAGATCGCGCATGAGAGGACCTTTGACTGATATCCGCAGGCAAGTAGGCCGTTTCCCCGCGGGGGGCAGTCCAGGTCCTTAAAAAGCGCCGGAAGGCGCTAGACGGTGTCGGTGGCCTCGTTCACGCGACTCCAGCGGACCGACGACAGAAGCGCCGCACCGATCAGGACCACGCCGATCAGGCCCGTGACCACCTCGGGGATGTGCATCAGCGGCTGGAGGAACATGATGATCGCAAGGACGAGGATCGCGTAGAAGGCCCCGTGCTCGAGGAAGCGGTACGCGGAGAGGGTGCCTTTCTCGACCAGCATGATCGTCATCGACCGGACATACATCGCCCCGATCCCCAGCCCGATGGCGATGATGAAGAGGTTCTGCGTCAGGGCGAAGGCGCCGATCACCCCGTCGAACGAGAAGCTCGCGTCCAGCATCTCGAGGTAGAGGAAAGCGCCGAGGCCGCCCTGGACCGCGACCTTCTCCGGGCCACGGCTGTCGAGTGCGGCCCCAACCGCGTGCACCACGAGGTAAGTGAGCATGCCCCACATCGCCATGGTCAGGAATCGCCCCGACTGCGCGTCCGGGAAGAACTGCGAGACGCCCAGAAGCACCGCAATCGTCACCAGGACGTCCGTGCCGCGGGTCGATCCGTGGCGGGCGAAGAATTTCTCCAGCCCGCCCAGCCAGTGCGCGTCCTTGTCGGGGTCGAGGAAGAAGGACAGTGCCACCATCAGAAGGAACGTGCCGCCGAAGGCCGCGATGTCCGGATGCGCCTCTTTCATGATGTGCGCGTATTGCGCCGGGTCCTCGGCGGCGAGGACCACAGCCGCCCACGGCCCGGTTCCGGCGGCAATCGCGACGATGGCCAGCGGAAACACGATGCGCATCCCGAAGACGGCGATGATGATGCCCCAGGTCAGGAAGCGGTGCTGCCAGACCGGCGACATGCGCTTCAGCACGTTGGCGTTGACGATGGCGTTGTCGAAGGACAGCGAGATCTCGAGCGCGGCCAGCACCGTCGTGATGAAGAGGAACTGCAACATTCCCTGCACGGTCCCGGTAAAGGACCATCCCACCCAGACCGATAGCGCAAGGCCGATGGCGGTGAAGGCGAAGGCCCAAGTGAAGTAGCGCAACGTAGACGACATGGGGATCCTTCCGGGTGGTCGCGTCGTGCCCACATAAGGGGTTGTGCCGCGGCTTGCACCCAGGATTGCTTGCGCGTGCGCCGGTGCGGCGGCAGTGTCCCGCCATGCAGCCCCCCGTCTTCCGCCTGCGCATCGTCTTTCCCGGCCGCGGCATGGTCGGGCCCGGCAAGGCCGAGCTGTTGCAGCGGATCGGAGAGACAGGCTCGATCGCGGCGGCGGGGCGGGCCATGGGCATGAGCTACAAGCGCGCCTGGCAACTGGTAGAGACGATGAACACGACGTTCTCGGCGCCCGTGGTGACCAGCGTGCGCGGCGGAGCGCGGGGCGGCGGCGCAACCCTGACCGCAACGGGGGTCCAGGTGCTGGCAGCATACGTCGCCGCGGTCGAGGCGGCCTCGGCCGCGGCAGGTCCGGGAGCTGACCGGCTGGCGGCCCTGCTGCGCGAGGAAGGCGACTAGCCGACCGATATGTCCGCGCGAAAATATCGCTTGCGAGTGCGGCATCCGGACGCGATGCTTCGGCCGTTCCCGACCGCGAGGTGCGCCATGCTCAGACCGTTTGCCTGCTGCCTGGTGCTTTTGCCGGTGCAGGCCGGTGCTGCAGATGTCACCGTCCTTGCCGCGGCGAGCCTGAAGACCGCGCTCGATCAGGCCGTCTTTGCCTATGAAGAAAGCAGCGGCGACGAGGTAAGCCTGGTCTATGCGGGGTCGTCGGCGCTTGCACGGCAGATCGTGCAGGGGGCGCCCGCTGACGTCTTCATCTCGGCCAATCCCGGCTGGATGGACGAGGTCGCGGCCGCCGGACGTCTTGCCCCCGGCTCACGGCGCGACCTGCTGGGCAACCGCCTTGTCCTCGTTTCCGGCACCGAGGGGCCGGCGGCCGACGTCGCCCACGCGGACGAGATGCCAGCGGTGACGAAAGAGGGGCGGATCGCGATGGCGCTCGTCGATGCGGTGCCGGCGGGACTCTACGGTCGGGCGGCGCTGGAGACGTTGGGCCTGTGGGCCGACTACGCCCCCCGCGTGGTGCAGGCCGACAACGCGCGCGCGGCCCTCGCCCTTGTGGCGATGGGGGCCGCGCCTTTGGGCATCGTTTACGCCACCGACGCCGCGGCCGAACCGCGCGTGCATGTGCGCGGCCGGTTCGCCCCCGAGCTGCACCCAGCGATCCGCTATCCCGCCGCCGTGCTGGAAGGCAGCGAGACCGGTGCGACGTTCCTCGACTGGCTAAAAGGGGATGCCGCCTCGGCCATCTTCGCCGACGCCGGGTTCGAGGTGATCGACTGAATGGGCTGGCTCGGCCCGGACGCCGCGGCCGCGCTGCTGCTGTCGCTGAAGGTGTCGCTTTGGGCGACGGTGGTCAGCCTGCCCCTTGGTGTGCTGGTGGCCCACGCGCTGGCGCGGTGGTCCTTTCCGGGGCGGCAGGTGCTGAACGGGCTGGTCCACCTGCCGCTGATCCTGCCGCCGGTCGTGACAGGCTACCTCTTGCTGATCGGCTTTGGCCCACAGGGGCCGCTGGGGCCGGTCGGTGCGTTCTTCGCCTTTCGCTGGACCGGCGCGGCGCTGGCGGCGGGTGTGATGGCGTTTCCGCTGATGGTGCGCGCCATCCGTCTGTCGATCGAGGCGGTCGATCCGGGGCTGGAGGATACCGCCCGCACCCTTGGCGCCGCGCGGCCCTGGGTGTTCCTGACCGTCACGCTGCCGATGATCCTGCCGGGTGTATTGACCGGCGCGGTTCTCGCCTTTGCCAAGGCGATGGGAGAGTTCGGGGCCACGATCACCTTCGTCTCGAACATCCCCGGCGAGACGCGCACCCTGCCCACGGCGATCTACACCTTCCTGCAGGTTCCGGGGGGCGAGGATGACGCGCTGAAGCTTGTCGCCCTGTCGGTGGCCGTGGCGATGGGGGCGCTGGCGCTTTCGGAATGGCTCGGGACGCGAGTCGCCCGGCGGGTGGCGGGGCGGTGAGCCTGTTCGTCCACGTCCGCCGTGCCGTGCCGGGCTTCACGCTCGACGCCGCGTTCGAGGCACCGGCGGGCGTGACGGTGCTGTTTGGGCCGTCGGGCTCGGGGAAGACGACGCTGGTCAACGCGATCGCGGGCTTGGTCCGTCCCGATGCGGGGCGGATCGTGGTGGACGACCAGGCGCTGTTCGATAGCCGCTCAAAGGTGGACGTGCCGGTGCATCGCCGCGGCCTCGGCACGGTGTTCCAGGATGCGCGCCTGTTCCCGCACCTGACCGTCCGGCAGAACCTGTCTTACGGGCGCTGGTTCTCGCGGGGCCGCCCCTCTCTCGGGCCGGTGGTCGACATGCTGGGGATCGGGCATCTGCTGGATCGCCGTCCCGCCGCGCTGTCGGGGGGCGAGCGGCAGCGTGTCGCCATAGGGCGCGCGCTTCTGTCCGAGCCGCGGCTGATCCTGGCAGACGAACCGCTGGCCGCGCTCGACGAGGCCCGCAAACGCGAGATCCTGCCCTATTTCGAGCGGCTCCGCGACGAGGCGGGGGTGCCGATCCTCTATGTCAGCCACAACGCGGCCGAGGTCGCGCGGCTTGCCACAACGGTTGTCGCGCTTGAGGGCGGCCGCGTTATCGCCCACGGATCGGCGGCCCAGGTGCTTGGTGATGCCGCGGTCGCGCCGGTGGGGGTCCGCGCCATCGGGGCCGTGCTGACGGCGCGGGTGGCGCGGCACCACGACGACGGATTGACCGAGCTCGACGCCGGGGGCGTTCCGCTGTTCCTGCCGCTGGTGGATCGGCCCGTGGGGGTGACGCTGCGCATCAGGATCGCGGCGCACGAGGTGATCCTGTCACGCGAGGTGCCGGTTGGGATGTCGGCGCTGAACCACATCCCCGGCACCGTCGCTGCGCTGCGGGACGGGGAGGGGCCGGGGGTGATCGTGACGCTCGACACGGCGGCGGGGCGGGTTCTGGCGCGCATCACCCGCCGGTCGGCCGGGGCGATGGGGCTGGCACCGGGACAGCCCTGTGTGGCGGTCATGAAATCCGTCGCGGTCGCGCGCGAGGATGCGGGCGGCTGAGGCCGATCAGCGTCCCTCCGTCATGGCACGGGCGGTGGCCGCGATCAGCCGCAGGTCGAGAAGCAGCGAGCGGGTGCGGGCATAGGTCTCGTCAAAGCCGACCCGGGTGGCGAAATCGGTGCGCCCGCGGTCCGAGACCTGCCAGAGCCCCGTCAGGCCCGGGCGCAGGCGAAAATACCCGATGCCGCCGGCCGCGCGATAGAGTGCCTCTTGTTCGGCCATGAAGGGGCGGGGACCGACAAGGCTCATCTCGCCACGCGCGACGTTCCACAGCTGCGGCAACTCGTCGAGGCTGGTGCGGCGCAGAAGGCGCCCCAGCCGGGTCACGCGCGGGTCGTGGCGAAGCTTCTGGTTGTGCGCCCACTCGATTGCCAGCGCCGTGTCGGCGGCGCAGAGGCGGGCCAGGGCGGCGTCGGCGTCGGGAATCATGCTGCGGAACTTCCACAGGCGGAACGGGGTGCCGTCCTTGCCGATCCGTGTCTGCGCGTAGAATGGCTGCCCGCCCCCCAGCACGAGCGCTGCCCAGACAACGGCCAGCAGCGGCAGGATGAGGGGTAGAAGCAGGGCCAGGACGATCAGGTCGAGGGCCCGCTTCGCCGGGTCGTGGCCCGCCCGGACGAACCGGCCGGGGAGGGATTCGCTGACTGGCATCTTGGCCCATCTCCTTGCATCGACGGAGATGGACATTCGCCATTACTGCTTAACACGCCGTTTATCATGAACGGCGGTTAACCGAGTTGGCGACAATGCGAGACGCTTTTCCGGCGTCAGTCCTCGCTGCCCTTGAAGACGCCGATGGCGTGGACGACGCGGCGACAGGACGCCTCGTCCCCCACGGTGATGCGCAGGCAGTTCGGCAGGCCGTAGCCAGCCACCTGCCGCACCAGAAGGCCCTCGGACCTCAGGTGGGCGTTGCAGGCCTCGGCCTCTTCGGTGCTGTCGAAGCGGGCGAGGACGAAATTCGCGGTCGATGTGTCGGACATCACGCCGATCTCGGCCAGCGCCTTGGCCATCCAGGTGCGCATCCGCGCGTTCTCGGCTCGCGAGCGGTTCACGTAGTCGCGGTCGCGCACGGCGGCCTCGGCTGCGGCAAGCTGCAACGCGCCAAGGTTGAACGGTCCGCGCACGCGGTTCAACACGTCGACCACGTGGGCCGGGGCGTAGGCCCATCCGACACGCAGCCCGCCGAGACCGTAGATCTTGGAGAAGGTGCGCGTCATCACGACATTCTCGCGCTTGGACACGAGCCGCGCGCCGCCGTCATAGCCTTCGACATACTCGGCATAGGCGCCGTCCAGCACCAGAAGGACGTTGTCCGGCAGCTCGGCCGCCAGGCGCCCGATCTCGTTCCCGCCCAGCATGGTGCCGGTGGGGTTTGCGGGGTTGGCGACGAAGACGAGCTTGGTGCGGAAGTTCACCGCATCGAGGATGCGATCCACGTCCACCTTGCGCTCGTGCTCGGGCACGCAGACGGGTGTGCCCCCCGCGGCGAGGGTCGAAAGCCGATACATCGAGAAGCCGTGCTCGGTGTGGATCACCTCGGTCCCCGGCCCGGTATAGGCGGTGCAGAGCATGTGGATCAGCTCGTCCGAACCGGCGCCGCAGACGATCATCTCGGGATCGAGGCCGTGGACCTCACCGATCGCGGTGCGCAGGCTCGCGTGATCGGTCGAGGGGTAGCGGTGCAGCAGATGTTCGACCTTGCGCAGGACCTTGCGGGCGGATTCGGGCGGTCCGAACGGGTTTTCGTTCGACGACAGCTTGACGACATCCTTGACCCCAGGGGCACTGCTGGCGCCGCCCTGGTAGGGGGCGATCTGCATGACGCCGGGTTTCGGCTCGATGGCGTGGGACATGTGCGGGAACTCCTCGACGGTCCCTCTCTAGCGAGCCTGTGGGCCGTGGGGAAGCCCGCGGAGTGGTTCCGCTGAAGCAATCAGGCGCGATACGGGGCCAGGTTGCGCCTGGGGACCCAACCGGACTGCCCATCGCCTGATCGGTAATACACCCGGCCGTGGATCTCTGTTTCGCTGGAGAGGATCTGGCCATTGCGGCATGTGAGTTCTGTGGCGGTGTAACCGTGCCTCGCGCGGGCGATGCCGCCGCACCATACGACGAGGCTGTCCGGTATTCAGTCCTTCAATCCCGCGTCGGCACGTGCCCAGAGCTAGATATGGCCATGCCGATCATCATTGCGGCTCGTGAGATGAAGGAGCTCTGCGGCATCGAGTCGGATGGTGCCGCGTATGCCGCATGCCAGTCCACGACGAGACGGCAAGTTGCGGTAGTCGACGTCACCATGCACGGCCCTCGTTCTGGGTCGGTAGCCATCGTTGCGCGAAGACGGCGTGGCTTGCAGCACCAGCGAAGCAGTATCGGATGGTGCATGCAAACAAGAAAGGCCGCCCCGGGCGGGACGGCCTTGAACATGCGTCTGACGGCGCCCTTAGTTCTGGGCGTAGTATGGCGCGGAAAAAAGTCGCTGCGAAAACAGGCCCTTACGCTTCCACCCATCCGTGAAGCCGTAACAGTTGCCGTTGCAGTTCGACGGGACATCTTCACGTGCTGGGCACGCTCGTGAGCGCGTTGAGGCGACGGCCGGTCATTCCGTCCCTGTGACTCAGCGTGCTCGCAACACCAGAACACCCTCATAGCACCTGGCTCGGTCTTTCCCCGTGAGTCTGCGAGGCCAATATCTGAGGGTGTCAGCTTAGTAAGCTACGGCCACCTGGATAGCGCAAACTCCACGATCCCGTTGGCTCGCGCTTGGAGAGCCGTCGGATTCCACTCCGCGAACTCTTCTGCGAAGTTACGGGTAGTCGAGAAGATCGAGCCTCCGAACGCTTCTCTTTTCTGTGCATAGCCCGCTCGCGAAACTTGCGGATTCATGGTCTCCGTCAGGGGAAGGAGGTTTGCCCATGTGTGAACTACGCTCTCCCAATCCGGGCCAAATACTTCGATCCACTCGTCGGTTGGCTTTTGCGGAAGGATGTGCTCAATGTGGAAGTCATCTTGTGGCGTCTCGCCTTGAACGGCGATTTCGAGCTCGGCCAGAGCATATTTAACCACCTTTCGATCATATAGGTTTCCTGCTCGCAGCGCGCTTTCGAACTCACTGTCGCGAGGCCACGAGATCGTAGGCTTGCCGCGGATGTGAGCTTCGAAGTTGCCGGCCGTGACTGCAGGATAACCGGCACCGCCTCTGCTTGAAGTCAACTCACGCCACATCCCCTTAAATACCGCATGCAGACCAGTTGGTTCGATTCCGCATATGGCGCGCCGGAATAGGAAGGATTCAAGGCGGCCCAGAATATCTATTGCAACATCATGCTGAATGTTTCCAGCCTTAACTTCGAAGATCAACCGCATCACAAACGCGTAGGTGGACGAAGGTTTGTTTAGCCGGTGTATCTTGTTAACGGCAACTTCCAAGTTATCAGAAATTTCTCCGACTTTCGATCCAGCCTCTAGCGACATATATATCGAGGAGAAGCGACGCATGTCGTGAATTAGATCGTGCTGTGCGGCCGCTTCAGCGGCGTTGGCGTGCGCGAGGGTCAGTAACTGCGCGGATTCTTGGTAGCGCAGCGAGCCGGTGGGCAAGTGGAAGCCGAAGTGCAGCGCCCAGTAATCCACGTCAGCGTGATGATGCTCGCCCTTGGCCTGAGCTTCTCTCACCTCCCGCGCATAGGAAAGGTTTCGGAGCGCGTTGTCCTCACCGCCCAGGAAGGCTCCCATTGCTTCCCGATCGGTCGCACGTTCTTCGATGTCAGCTTCGACGAGGCTGCGGTACACCTCACGGGCCGCGCGCTGAACTTGCTCACTGGTGGGTTCCGGGCGAGGGGAAGCAAGTTCAACTGCTGCTGCGACGTCGAGCTGTATTTTGACGAGAGCGGCCGGAGCGCGGCGGCGCGCTTCTCGTCGATCAGCCATGCCCAAGCTACGCCAAATCTCGTCCTGCCCCACGGCGGCGCGTTCCGTGACGGGCACGTGGTATCGGACGTAGAAGTTTCGGGTTCCGCTGCGCGTCGTGATGCAGTCTGAAACGCCCATACCGTAACAGCCCCAAGCCAATCCACCGTAACAGAGGCGTATCGACAAGGGGCTGAAATCGCAACACTTCTTGTAGTGCTGGCCTTACAGCACGGCGCCCTTAGTTCTGGGCGTAGTATTCGATGACGAGGTTCGGTTCCATCTGCACCGCGTAGGGCACGTCGCCCAGGCCGGGGATGCGCACGAAGGTCGCGGTCATCTTGGAGTGGTCGGTCTCGATGTAGTCGGGCACGTCACGCTCGGCCAGCTGGACGGCTTCCAGCACCGAGGCGAGCTGCTTGGACTTCTGGCGCACCTCGATGACGTCGCCTTCCTTCACGCGGTAGGAGGGGATGTTCACCTTCTGACCGTTCACCGTGACGTGCCCGTGGTTCACGAACTGGCGCGCGGCCCAGATCGTCGCCACGAACTTGGCGCGGTAGACAACGGCGTCGAGGCGGCTTTCGAGCAGACCGATGAGGATCTCGCCGGTGTCACCGCGGCGACGCTCGGCTTCGGCATAGATGCGGCGGAACTGCTTTTCGGTCAGGTCGCCGTAGTAGCCCTTGAGCTTCTGCTTGGCGCGAAGCTGCAGGCCGAAGTCGGAAACCTTGCCCTTGCGGCGCTGGCCGTGCTGGCCGGGGCCATATTCGCGGCGGTTGACCGGGGATTTCGGACGACCCCAGATGTTCTCGCCCATCCGGCGGTCGATCTTGTACTTGGCAGAGGTGCGTTTTGTCACCGTCTGATCTCCTTCGTGTGCGTTTCGAAGGGCGTTGTCCTCTCCCTGGATTTTGCCAGAGCGACAGGCATCCCCTTGCGGGGGCCCCCAACACCAATGAAGCGCGCCTTATACGCCGGCTCGGGCCAGAGTCAACAGGCGGCTCGCTGCATGTCATCCCGCACGCCGCAAGGCGCGGCGACCGGCGCCGTCATGGACCAGGATGCGCGCCTCGGCTGCTTTCAGCAGGCGGCGCGCAGGGGCGCCATAGCTGTCGGGGCCGCGGACGAGGTCGGGCATGGCCGCAAGCAGCCGATCATACTGGCCGGCCGGAATCGCGTCGAGGTCGGTGTCGGCGGGGTGGAAGCTTTCGGCGGCCACTCCGTTCGCCCAGACCACCTGGTGGCGGGGTAGCATGACGTGGACATAGGTCAGACCGACGCTGCGCCGGTCGATATGGATTCCGCGATACCCAGCGAGGTCCGAGGCGGCGACCAGCACCTCGGGCGTGTTGAACAGCGCTCGGGCCGCCTGCCCGCGCACCAGCAGCCGGTGGCGGGGGGACAGCAGTAGGTCGCCGCGCGGGTCCTCGGCGTCGAACGCGCCCGAGGGAATGCGGACGGGGCGCAGGTGCGGCATGACGTGCAGCCGCCCGTCCGAGATTTCGCGGTGCCCGGTCCACAGGACCGGTTGCGGACCGTCGTCGCGGGTCAGCACCCGATCACCCACGCGCAGAAGCTCGATCGGGGTGGGGCCGCACTCGGTCGTGATCGTGGTGCCCGCGGCAAAGCAGATGGTGCGCGGCGGATCTGCGCGGCGGCGCATGGCGCTGGCGTTCCGGACGGTCAGAACCGTGCGGGCAGGGGGCGGGCGGTCGGTGAAGAGGATCAGGGGCCGCGTCGCGCTCGCCAGCCCCAGCAGTGCGGCGCCGTAGGACGTCACGCCGTCCGAAAGGGTGAACTGGGCGTCGATGGTCCCGGGTTCTTCGATGTCGGGATGGGCGTGGATGTCGGCCTTGCGCAGCATCCTTGAGGCGACGCGCCCGGCGCGCCGGCGCAGCTCGCGCCCGCCGATCGGGTCGGTCAGGGTCAGGATGTCGGAGGCCCCGTCGATGCGTAGGGGCTGCCCATCATAGGACAGCTCGGCCCCGGCGACCAGGGCTTCGGGTGTGGCGTCTGCCCGGCCGTCGATGCGGATGTCCGACCACGGCAGAACGTAAGTCCCCCGCGCCTGCGTCGCGTCGCTCATGGTGTCTGCCTCGTCGCGGTCTTTTCGCCGCTGTTGCAAGCGTAACACCCGGCCTGCCGCCCGGCCAAGTCTGCGCATCCCTTCCCGCAAGGCTGTTGCCGACCGGTCACCGGCGGGGGTGGCACCCCGGCGCGGCGCCTTGTATCGGTGCGGCGAACGAAAAGGGGGCCTGCATGGAGATCTGCCGGACCAAGGCGGCGCTGCGCGAGACGCGCGCACGGCTGTGCGAGGGTGGCGCGCGGATCGGGCTGGTCCCGACGATGGGCTACCTGCACGAGGGGCACCTGACCCTGATCCGACGGGCGAAGGCCGAGACCGACCGCGTCGTCGTGTCGATCTTCGTCAATCCGACGCAGTTCGGCCCGACCGAGGATTTCGACGCCTATCCCCGCGACGAGGCACGCGATTTCGCGCTGCTCGAGGCCGAGGGCGTGGACGCCGTCTTTGCGCCCGAGCCGTCCGAGATGTACGACCCCGCGGCCGAAACGATGGTCGAACCGACCGGCCTGTCGCGCATCCTGATCGGGCGACTTCGTCCCGGCCATTTCCGCGGCGTGGCGACCGTGGTGACGAAGCTGCTCAACATCGTGCAGCCGGCCCACGCCTATTTCGGACGCAAGGATTACCAGCAGCTCGCCGTGATCCGCCGGGTGGTGAGCGACCTCGACATTCCGGTCGAGATCTCCGGCGTGGATATCGTGCGCGAGGAGGATGGGCTGGCCATGTCCTCGCGCAACGTGCGGCTGACCGAGGCGGACCGTGCGGCGGCTCCTGCGCTGCATGGTGCCCTGCAAGAGGGGCGGACGGCGATCGAGGGCGGGCGGACGGTCGAGTCGGCGCGCAAGATCATCCGGCGCGTGCTGCAGGGTGCTGCCGGGGCCGAGATCAGCTCGATCGACATTCGCGATGCAGAGGGCCTGGGGCAGGTGATGGGGCGCCCCGAGCGGCCCGTGGTCATCCTGCTGGCCGTTCGTTTCGGCACCGTGCTACTGATCGACAACATGATTGCAGACCCCCGGGAGAGCGCATGAGCACCGAAAAGCAGAAGCCCGTCCGCCGCGTGACGGTTCCCCAGATCGCCGCGCGCAAAGGGGGCGAGCCGATCGTCTCGCTGACCTCTTACCACGCGCACACGGCCGCCATCGTCGACCGCTATGCCGATTTCATCCTGGTGGGCGACAGCCTTGGCATGGTGATGCACGGGATGGAGACGACCGTGGGCGTGTCGCTCGAGCTGATGATCATGCACGGGCGGGCCGTCGTGCGCGGCACCAAGCGCGCGCTGGTCGTCGTGGACATGCCCTTCGGCAGCTACGAGGAAAGCCCCGGCATCGCCTTCCGCAATGCTGCCCGGATCATGCAGGAGACCCAGTGCGGGGCGGTGAAACTGGAGGGCGGCGCGCGCATGGCCGAAACGGTGCGCTTCCTGACCGAGCGCGGCGTGCCGGTGATGGCGCATATCGGCCTGACCCCGCAGTCGAGCCACGTGATGGGCGGCTTCCGCACCCAAGGGCGCGACGAGGAGACCTGGCCCGCCCATATCGCCGACGCGAAAGCGGTGGCCGAGGCCGGCGCCTTCGCCGTGGTTGTGGAAGGTGTGGTGGAACCCCTGGCGCGCGAGATCACCCGCGCGGTGGACATCCCCACCATCGGCATCGGCGCGAGCGCCGAGTGCGACGGCCAGATCCTTGTGCTCGAGGACATGCTGGGGCTGGGCGAGGGCGCGCCGAAATTCGTCAAGGTTTACGGTCGGCTAGGCGAGGAAATCGAGAACGCGGTCCGCTCTTACAGCGAAGAGGTCAGGAGTCGCGCGTTCCCTGGACCGGATCAAGTTTACCGTTAATGCGGGAGTGGTTGTGGAACGAGTTCGCCATCTGGTGGCGAGATTGTCCCCATAGTTGCACAATACAACCTGCACGTTAAGCATGCACGCAACGTTTGCTTGTGAGTTTAGAGGTTTATCAAGTCTAAACACCGCACGAATTTTCACGGTGCGGTTATGGTATTCACTACTCAGTTTACGGAACTGGTGTCCTCGTTTCGCAGCGTGGACGCCCAGTTGCGTGAGGCCATTCGAACGGACGAACACACAAGAACACATGCGCGGCTGCTCAGGCGTTCGGCCGAGCTTCTCGATCGGATCGAAACCTACCAGCCGACCTGCCGCGAAGAACTCGAAGAGATCGCCGATCATTACGCGCGTCGCCGCGTCGAAGGCGCCGCGATCGGGGCGCGCGCGGCGGCCCGCTTTGCCGATGCGCTGCGTCGTTCGGGCGGAGAGTCCCTTCCGTCACGCGCCTATTCCACCACGCGCGGCACGACCGTTCCCGACCCCCTGCCGGCCCAGATCGAGGGCGAGGATCTTGCGCAGCTTATCGTCCATTGCCGGGGGCGGCTGTCTGCCATCGGTCGGGACAGCCGCTTCATCGCCGTCAGCAGCGCCGAGGCCGCAGAGAGCAGGATGCGGCCGAGCCAGGTGCTCGGCTGCCGGCTTCATGACCTCGTGGAATGCGGCGCGGTCCAGACGCGCGAGTGCCGCGCGCTGGCCCTCGCGCTTGGCGGCCGGCCACAGTGCCACACCCTGCGCGAAGACGGGGCGGCGTTCCGGCGCGTCTGCCTTTCAGGCGTAGTGGACGGCGCGGGACGGCTTTATGCCGTCATCCGCCATGTCGAGCCGGTTCAGATATCACCCGGTACCACCTGATCCGGCGGACGGTGTCCGTCGGCGAAGGTCTTGATGTTGATGATGACCTTCTCGCCCATCTCGGCCCGCCCCTCGACCGTCGCCGAGCCCATATGCGGCAGCAGCACCGTGTTGGGCGAAGCGCGAAGCGCCGAATTGACCTCGTGCCCATGTTCGAACACGTCGAGCCCCGCGCCGGCGATCCTGCCGGCCTGGAGCGCGCGGGCGAGGGCGTTCTCGTCGATCACCTCTCCGCGTGAGGTGTTCACGATCACCGCCGTCGGCTTCATCAGCTCGATGCGCCGTGCGTTCATCAGGTGGAAGGTCGAAGGCGTGTGCGGACAATTGATGCTGATCACGTCCATCCGGGCGACCATGTGATCGAGGCTCTCGTGGTAGGTCGCCTCGAGCGCCTCTTCGATCTGCGACCGCACGGGGCGGCGGTTGTGATAGTGGATCTGCATCCCGAAGGCCCGCGCCCGGCGCGCGACCGCCTGTCCGATGCGCCCCATCCCCAGGATGCCCAGGCGACGCCCCGCGATCCGCCCGCCCAGGAACGCCGTCGGCGCCCAGCCGGTCCACGTCCCCTGGCGCATCGTGTCGAGCGCCTCCGGAATCCGGCGCGTCACGGCGAGCAGCAGCGCGATGGTCATGTCGGCCGTGTCGTCCGTGGCCGCGCCGGGGGTGTTCGACACGAGGATGCCGCGCTGCCGGGCGGTGGCGACGTCGACGTTGTCCACGCCCGAGCCGTAATGCGCGATCAGTTTCAGCCGCTCGCCCGCCCGCGCCAGAAGCGGCGCGTCGATCCGGTCGGTGACCGTGGGCACCAGCACGTCTACGGTCTGGACGGCCTCGACCAGCTCGTCCTGCGTCATCGGGGTGTCGTCCTTGCGCAGGCGCACGTCGAACAGTTCGGCCATGCGGGCCTCGATCTGGTCAGGCAACCGTCGCGTGACGACAACACTCGGGCGATCAGCCGACATCGACATCTCCTCGGCAATTCAAATTGGCGCGCGTTTGGCGCAGGGTGGACGGGAACGGGGCGTGGCACAAGCCGAAGACCCCGCGCCCCTGAAGGGGAACAGGCGGATTGTCCGGGCAAAACGACAGATGAAGACAAGCGTGTTCGCCGCGGTACTGGCCGCGTTCGTGACGGGATTTGCGGCGTACGGCCAAGCGGAAGAGCTTGGGCCGGTGACGAACCTGCCGATCCCGCGGTTCGTGTCGATGAAGGCGAACGAGGGCAACGTGCGGCGCGGCCCGTCGCTGAGCCATCGGATCGACTGGGTTTACCGACGCAAGGACCTGCCGCTGATCATCACAGCCGAATACGGCCACTGGCGTCGCATCGAGGATCGGGACGGGCAGGGCGGATGGGTCCACTACGCGCTGCTGTCCGGCGTGCGCACCGTCCTGGTGGAAAGCGAGACCGCGACGATGCACGCCCTGCCCGACGCGGGTGCGCCCGAGGTCGCGGTCCTGAAGCGCGGCGTCGTGGTCCGCATCGACGAGTGCATCCCCGCCTGGTGCCGGATTTACAAGGCCGGCTATGCCGGGTGGGTGGACAAGGCCAACCTGTGGGGCGTGCTGCCGGGCGAGATCATCGAATAGCGCAGGGTCCCGCAGGCTGGGGAAAGAGGCGCACCGCACCATGCGGCGCGATCAGTTGGCGCGCGGGTCGAGCAGGCGGCGGGCGATGACCTGCGCCTGAATCTCGGCCGCGCCCTCGAAGATGTTGAGGATCCGCGCGTCGCAAAGCACCCGGCTGATGCTGTATTCCAGCGCAAAGCCGTTGCCCCCGTGGATCTGCAAGCCATTATCGGCGGCGGCCCAGGCGACACGAGCGCCCAGAAGCTTTGCCATCCCAGCTTCGAGGTCGCAACGCCGCCCGTGGTCCTTCTGGTAGGCCGAAAAGTAGGTGAGCTGGCGCGCGACCATGATCTCGACCGCCATCATGGCTAGCTTACCGGACACGCGGGGGAAGTCGATCAGCGACTTGCCGAATTGCTTGCGATCCTCGGCATAGCGCATCGCGATGTCGAGTGCGGATTGCGCGACGCCGATGGCGCGGCCGGCGGTCTGGATGCGCGCGGATTCGAAGGTCTCCATCAACTGCTTGAAGCCCTTGCCCTCTTCGCCGCCGAGGAGGTTTTCGCCCTTGACCTCGAACCCGTCGAAGGCGAGCTCGTATTCCTTCATGCCGCGGTAGCCCAGGACCTCGATCTCGCCGCCGGTGATGCCGTCGTCGGGGAAGGGCGCGTTGTCCGTCCCGGGGGTCTTTTCGGCGAGGAACATGGACAAGCCGCTGTAATCCGTTGTGTTCGGATCGGTCCGCGTGAGCAGGGTCATCACGTGCGCGCGGGCCGCGTGGGTGATCCAGGTCTTGTTGCCGGTGATGTTCCATGTGTCGCCGTCCCTAACTGCGCGGGTGCGCAGGCTACCGAGGTCCGACCCGGTGTTCGGCTCGGTGAAGACGGCGGTGGGAAGGATCTCGCCGCTGGCGATGCGGGGCAGCCACGTGTGCTTCTGCATTTCGGTGCCGCCGCCGAGGATCAGTTCGGCCGCGATCTCGGACCGCGTGCCGAGCGAGCCGACGCCGATATAGCCGCGCGACAACTCTTCGGAGACGACGCACATCGATGCCTTGGACAGGCCGAGGCCGCCGTACTCGTCGGGAATGGTCAGGCCGAAGACGCCCAGCTCGGCCATCTCGGAGATGATCTCCATCGGGATCAACTCGTCCTTGAGGTGCCATTCGTGGGCGTGAGGCTCGACCCTGTCCACCGTGAAGCGGCGGAATTGCTCGCGGATCATCTCGAGCTCGTCGTCGAGCCCGGTGCGGCCCACGGTGATCTCGGCCGAGCGCTCGCGCATCAACGTGACGAGGCGGGTGCGGGCGTCCTGCGTGTTGCCGTGCGCGATGAGGGTGCGGATCGCGTCGCCGTCGAGATCTTCGGGCGAGAGGCCCAGGTCCGTCAGGCGCATCATCTCGCCCTGGCTCATCGGCAGACCGCCGCGAAGCTGGGCGAGGTACTCGCCAAAGGCGATCTGGTGGATCAGCGCTTCGACCTCTCCGAACCGGCCCGCTTCGGCCAGCTTCTGGGCCCAGCCCTGCATCTGGCGCAAAGCCTCGGCATAGGTGGCAAGCCACGCCAGCCCGTGGGCCGCGTGCTGGTGAGCCTCGACCGCAGCGCCCGAGACGCGGCCGTCCTCGATGAGAAGCTCGCGGAGTGCGGCGGCGGCCTTGTCCTGCAGCGCCTCGACGGCGGGAACGGCGGCGGCAGTGAGGTCGAGCAGCCCGTCGAGCCGCGCATCATCCGCGCGGATGTCGGTCAGGTCCTGTCCATCATGGGCCATGGTCGGGCTCCTTATGCTGCGATTGCATGGTGAGGTAGCGCGGCCGGATTCGATGCGCAAGAAGATTTCGTAAACTCGTCCGGTAACTTTGCGAAAATGACGCGGAGATTCCGAGTGCGAGTCGCCCGGCTTTGCTGTAGCGGGAGTCATGCTCCTTGATCTTCTACCTCCCGACCTCCTTGTCTTTGCGTTCATCCTGACCTGCCTCGCGGGCTTCGTGAAGGGCGCGGTGGGGTTCGCGATGCCGTTGATCATGATCTCAACCCTGTCGATCCTGATCGATCCGCGGCTGGTGGTGGCCGGGATCGTGCTGCCCATCGTCATGTCGAACGCGCTGCAGGTGGCGCGCGCCGGGTGGACCGAGGCGCGCGCGGCCCTGGTGGAATTCTGGCGCTACATCTTCGTCGTCTGCGTGATGATCGTGGTGGCTGCGCAGTTCCTGACTGTGGTGCCCGTGCGGGTCATCTATGCCGCGCTGGGGGTGCCCGTGGCCGTCCTGTCGGTGGTGCAACTGATCGGCTGGCGTTTCTCGATCACGCCGGAGCGGCGCGGGTTGGCGGATCTTGGTATCGGAGTGGTGGCTGGCGGACTTGGCGGGTTCGCTGGCGTCTGGGGGCCGCCGACGGTGCTGTACCTGCTGGCGCTCGACACGCCGAAGCATCGGCAGCTTGCAGTGCAGGGGGTGGTCTACGGGCTGGGCTCGGTCGCGCTGCTGGCGGGGCATCTGCGATCCGGCATCCTGAATGGTGAGACGGTGTGGTTCTCGCTGTTCCTGCTCGTCCCGGCGGCGCTCGGCATGTGGATTGGATGGCGGGCGGGCGACCGGCTGGACCAAGGTAAGTTCCGGCGGGCGACGCTGGTCGTGCTGATCGTTGCCGGGCTGAACCTGATCCGGCGGGGCATCACCGGATAAAAAAGGCCCCCGCGCGAGATGCACGGGGGCCGGTAGCGTCCAAGGCTCCTCGGATCAGTTCATGATCTCGACGGGAGCGTCTTCGGAAAGCGCCATTTCCGAGTCATACTCGAAGTCGTTGGCGTTCTCGATCTGCTGCTCTGTCAGCTGCTGCAGAACGATCTGGCCGTTCTGGAACGACACCGTGCTCAGCTCGACCGGCACCTGCGTGTCGCCGAGGCCGAGGAAGCCGCCCGAGGACACGATAAGCATGTGCTCGCCGTTCATCTCGATCACGGCGTCGGGGTTGCCGAGGTTATCGCCGTCAGCGGTCACGACTTCCATGTTGGTGATGTCGCCGACCGTCATCTGTGCGCCCTCAGCGGTCATGTCCGCGGACTGCTGCTCGGTCTCGAGCGTGGCTTGCTCATTGTCCGAGGACATGCTGGCCGCGCCCTCCGACTGCTGCTGCTGCGACTGCTGGTCGCGGCGCTGCTGGCGCTCTTCCATGGTCTCGAAGGTGACCTGCGGCTGGCCGCTCTG
>NZ_JBELKF010000209.1:0-3175 GCF_042089775.1 Palleronia sp. | reverse complement strand
TCGGTGTTGTAGAAGCTGCGCGCGCCGCTGTCGAACCAGGACAGGGCGACGATCCCGGCCTCTTCCAGCGCGGCGGCAAAGCGGTCGCCGATCTCGCCGTCCATGACCTCGTGCATGTTGTCGAGATCGGTGAACAGGAAGGGAAGGGACAGGACGTTCGTGGCTGGCACGATCTCGCCCATGGGACCCATGTTGAAGTTCGCGAAGTCGATGCCGCCGTTCCTCAGCTGCTCGATCGCGTCGGGCTGATCGCCAAGGACCGCGTTGTGGTACACCTCGGGCTCGATCCGACCCTCGGTGCGCTCGGCGACCATGTCGGCAAAGCTCTCGAGCGCGACGCCGTTCGGGTAATCTTCGGGGTGAATGTTCCAGCCGCGCCAGGTTTCGGCAGCGACGGGAAGGGCGGTCGCACCTGCCAGAAGCGCGGCGACGGCGGTGGTTGTAATGACTTTGGTCATGGGGCTCCTCCTCAAGCGTGATATTTGTATGACAAGTTGTATCTACGGCTGTCAAGCGGTATGATGACGCCGCATTCGCAGCAGGAGACGAGCCGATGTCCATGACCGCACACACCGGCGAAAAGAGGCGCAACCTCGTCGCCGACGTCATGCAGGCGCTCGGCGCCGAGATCGCGGAAGGCACGTTCCCGCCGGGGAGCAAGCTGCCGTCCGAGGCGCGGCTGACGGAGCGTTTCGGTGTATCGCGTACCGTGGTGCGCGAGGCAATCGCGGGCCTTCGCGCGGATGGCTTGGTCGCGCCGCGGCAGGGGGCGGGCGTCTTCGTGCTGGAGCAACCCGAAGAGCCGCAGCGCCCTTTCCACATCATTGATTACGAACGAATTTCCTCAGTCATCGAGATGCTGGAGCTGCGCGTGTCGGTCGAGATGGAGGCCGCAGCCTTGGCCGCCCAGCGGCGCAGCCCCCAGCAGGAAGAGGCGATCTTCGACGCCGCCGCCGAGCTGCGTCGCTGTGCCGCCCAGGATCAGCCGACGAAGGAGGCGGACCTGACCTTCCACCTCGCGGTCGCGGATGCCACGAACAACCCGCGGTTCCGCGAATTCCTCGAGGTGCTGGGCCTGTCGATGATCCCGCGCGCGGCGCTTAGCCTGACCGAGCGGACGGGCGCCCCGGACTATATCGAAAGGATCGCGGCCGAGCATGAACGGATCGCAGATGCGATCTCCGCAGGTAATTCCGCTGCGGCACGCGATGCGATGCAGGATCACCTGCGCAACTCGATGTCGCGCTACCGCGACCTCATCCGACGGTAGGCCGAACTTGTCATACAAGTGTTGACACCTCGCCGCCTGCTCGTCTAAGCGGGTGAAAACTGCGTTCAGAAGTGGAGTGTCGCGCGATGGATCCCCAGTCGCTCAAGGCCGCCCTCGGGTCGGGTCTGTTGTCTTTCCCCGTGACGGCCTTCGACGCCGACGGCGCCTTCGCGCCCGACCCGTTCAAGGCGCATGTCGATTGGCTGGCGGGCTACCCGGCCAGCGCGCTCTTCGCCGCCGGCGGCACGGGCGAGATGTTCTCGCTGACCCCGGACGAGATCCCGCAGGTGGTCGGCGCCGCCAAGGAGGCCGCGGGCGACACGCCGATCGTCGCGGGCTGCGGCTATGGCACCGAGATCGCCGTCGGCATTGCCAAGGCCGTGGAAAAGGCCGGCGCGGACGGAATCCTCCTGCTGCCCCACTACCTGACCGAAGCGCCGCAGGACGGCCTTGCCGCCCATGTCCGCGCCGTGTGCAACGCGGTCGGCATCGGCGTGACGATCTACAACAGGGGCGTCTCGCGGTATCATCCCGACACGGTCGCGCAGCTCTGCGACGAACTGCCGAACCTCGTCGGCTTCAAGGACGGCGCGGGCGAGGTCGGCAAGATGCGCCAGCTCACGGCCAAGATGGGCGATCGGCTCGTCTATCTGGGCGGCCTGCCCACGGCCGAGGTCTTTGCCGAGGCCTACCTTGCCGCCGGGTTCAGCACCTATTCGTCGGCCGTGTTCAACTTCGTGCCGCGCCTCGCGATCGAGTTCTACGACAAGCTCCAAGCCGGCGACCGCGCCCGCTGCGAGGAGATCCTGAACGATTTCTTCTACCCGTTCCTTCAGCTGCGCGATCGCAAGGCAGGTTATGCCGTGGCCGCGATCAAGGCCGGCGTCCGGCTTCAGGGCTTCGATGCAGGCCCCGTGCGCCCGCCGTTGACCGACCTGACCGACGAGGAAATGGGCATCCTGCGCGACATCATCGGGACCGAAGCGCGGTGAGGATCGCCGAGGTTCATACGCACCTTCTGGATCACAGGCTGGACGTGCCGTTCGAAAGCGCGTCGATGCGCTTCGACCGGCGCACGCATCTGTTGGTCGAGGTTATCTGCGAAGACGGCACGGTGGGCTGGGGCGAGTGCCTCGGCCCCGCCGGTCCGAACGCGGCGGTGGTGAAGGCCTATGCCGGGCGGATCATCGGGAAGAACCCTCTCGAGACCGAGAAGATCTGGGCGGACCTCTACAACGCGCTGCGTGACCAGGGGCAGCGGGGGCTGACGGTCACCGCGCTCTCGGGCATCGACGTGGCGCTGTGGGACATCAAGGGCAAGGTGCTGGGCCAGCCGATCTCGGTCCTGCTGGGCGGGCGCTTCCGCGAGAGCGTGCGCTGCTACGCCACCGGTTCGTTCCGCCGCGACGGCGTGGACCGGGTGACGGACAACGCCGAAGAGGCAGCCGGCCACCGCAAGGCCGGATTTCACGCGCTGAAGATCAAGATCGGCTTCGGCGTGGCCGAGGATTTGCGCGTCATCGAGGCCGTGCGCGAGGCCATCGGCCCCGAGATGCGCCTGATGATCGACGGCAATCACGGTTACGACCCGCTCGAAGCGATCGAGCTGGGCACTCGCGCCGCGAAATACGACATCGACTGGTTCGAGGAACCCGTGGTCCCCGAACATCTCGCCGCCTATCGCGAGGTGAAGGCCCGACAGCCGATCCCCGTGGCGGGCGGCGAGACCTGGCACACCCGATGGGGCTTCCGTGAGCCGCTCGAAACCCGCGCCATCGACATCGCACAGCCCGACCTCTGCGGCTGCGGCGGCTTCACCGAGATGCGGCGGATCGCCGACATGGCAGCACTTCACGGCGTGCGGCTGGTGCCCCATGTCTGGGGGACGGCGGTGCAGATCGCGGC
>NZ_JBELKF010000208.1:0-3243 GCF_042089775.1 Palleronia sp. | reverse complement strand
AACAGCCTGGCAATACGCGCCGCGTAGCGCCAGACATCAACCGGCGGACCCTCCGCAAGGCCGGAGGGAAGTTGGGGCTCAGGTCAGTGATCTTGCCGGTGTCGATGACACCGAGGCCGGAGCGGTCACGTTTAGCCCGACGTCGCGCGAGCCCCGGACCCGATTGGATTGGCCGGATCTTAGCAAGACTGCGGGTGAAGCCGATCCGAGTCATGGTATGCAAGAACTATCCCGGTGATGAAAGCATGACTGCCGCCCGCTGCGGCCCTCGCCGCTACACCCAAAGTAGAACAAACACTGCGGCGCCCCCGATGCCGGCGTAGGCTGCGCATGGTCCGGCGGTTCGCGCCAGGATATCGCCCTCCCGCCCGGTGAGGCCGACAGTGGCGCTGCCGGCGATAATGTTATGGGGCGCAACTACATTACCGATCGCCGCACCGAAGCACTGGGCCGCGGCCATCACCAGTGGCGGCAACGACAGCCTGGCCGCGGTGGAGACCTGAAGCTCGGTGAAGAGGATGTTCGAGGCGGTCGCCGAGCCGGTGATGAAGGTGCCGAGGGCGCCGATCAGCGGCGAAAGCAATGGCCATGCGGGGCCGATGGCCGTGGCGGCCGCGGCCAGCGCCGCAACCATTCCGGAATGGACCATGAAGCGCGACAGCGCCAGCATGACGAGCAGGGCGAACGCAACCGGCAGGAGGCGCCGCAAGGCTGCATCCAAAGCCTCGCCGACAAGGCCGCCGCGGCCGGCGAGCGCCGCGCCGAGGAAGAACCCGAAAAACAGGATCGTCCCCGGGTGATACAACGGCTGGAACCTCCCGCGAAACCTGTCGTCGAGGCTCCAGCCCAGCGTCAACTCGCTCAGGGCCTGTTGCAACTGGGGGGTCAGCCGCGTTGCCAGGACGACGAGCAGGATCAGGAGGTAAGGCGCGAGGTCCGGCAGCAGTCGGCGCAGGTTCAGCGCACCGGACGCGTTCTGGCGCCGTAGCGTGGCGATGAAGCACCCTGCGCCGACCAGGGCGCCGCCGAGCGTCGGAAGTTCGGGGCCCACGAAATATGCGAGCGCGAGAGACGGGACGAAGAAGCACAGCGCCGCGAGTGCGGACCACGCCAGATCGGAGCGCCGAAGCGGCGCTTCTCCGGCCAGTCGGACCATCAGAACAAGCAAGACCGGTCCCGCCACCGCGTGCAGCAGCGCAGTTCTTACAGCAAGCTTGCCCGCAGAGAGATCTGCAAGCTCGACCTGGACAAGGACTGGTGTGCCGATCGCGCCGAAGGACACGCCCGCTGCGTGGCCAAGCAGGGCCAGGACAACCGCCCGCGCGGGGCCGTAGCCCAGCCCGACGAGCAGCGGGGCTGCAAGTGCAACCGGTGTCCCGAACCCGGCCGCGCCTTCCATGAACAGGCCGAAGAACCATGCGATGAGCAGCGCCTGGATCCTTCTCTCGTCCGTCAGCGCGGCCAGCGTGTCCCGAATGCGCTCAATCGCGCCGGTCCGGCGCTGGAACTCGAAGATCGACAGGGCGGGAAAGATGATCCACAGGATCGTGACCGTCGAATGGGCCGCTTCGGCGAACACCCCGACGCCCGCGCGTATATCGCTTGACCCTTCGGACAAATCGAACGTCGTGGCTATAAGTACCAGCGCCACCGCAAGTCCCGCGGACCCAGCCACAACAGCCGAGCGCCGCAAGATGCCCATTCCGACCAGGACCAGGGCAAGCGGCGCGGCAGCGAGAAGTGCAGACATGGGTGCTCAGCCGCCTTTGGAGCGGACAGGATGAAGCGGCTGACCATCACGCTCGAAGGCAGAGACGTTGGCGATCGTCGTCTCGGCGATGGCAGTCAAAGCTTCTTCAGTAAAGAATGCCTGGTGCCCGGTGATCAGCACGTTGGGGAATGTCAGCAAGCGCGCGAACACGTCGTCCGAGATGAAGCTGCTCGACAGATCCTGGAAGAACAGGTCGCCCTCTTCCTCATAGACGTCAAGCGCGACGCTGCCGACCGCGCCGCTCTTCAGGCCCGCGATGAGCGCCCTTGCGTCGACGACCGCCCCTCGGCTGGTGTTGATCAGCATGACTCCGCGCTTCATCTTCGCCACGGCGGCCGCATCGATCAGGTGATGGGTCTTGGGGGTCAGCGGGCATTGCAGGGTAATGACGTCGCTGGTCGCTAAAAGCTCCTCAAGTCCGGCATAGCGGGCCCCGACGGCGACGCAGGCCGGATTTTCGATTGGGTCGTGGGCCAGCAGGTTGCACCCGAAGCCGCTCAGGATGCGCGCGACGACCTCGCCGATCTGGCCCGTTCCAACGATGCCGACTATTTTTCCACACAGGTCGAACCCCAGAAGCCCGTCCAGCGCAAAGTTGCCTTCACGGACACGGTTGTAGGCTCGGTGCGTCTTGCGGTTTAGCGTCAGCATCAGCGCAATCGCGTGCTCGGCCACCGCGTGAGGGGAGTAGGCCGGCACCCGTGCGACCGAGATCCCGGCAGCTTCGGCCGCGACAAGATCGACATGATTGAACCCGGCAGAGCGAAGCGCAATCAGCGCAACCCCGGACGTGGCCAAGGCCGCGATGACGTCCTGACCAAGGTCGTCGTTGACGAAGGCGCAGACGGCATCCGCTCCTGCCGCGAGTTGCATCGTTCCGGATGTGAGGCGCGCTTCGAAGAAGAAAAGCTCGTGACCCGCGTTGGCCTTCGCCAGGTACTCGGCATCGTACGGCTGGGTGCTGAAGACTGCGATCCGCATTTAAGCTCCCATGGCTGGACGAGACGAAAGAACAGCGCAGGCTCGCCAGTGGTTCTATGAACATACGGCTCCGCTTGCAGGACGCAACAGAAGCGAGAGGTGATCCCGGAAGACCGGCGATTGTGCTAGGCTCAAGACAAATCGATTTGGAGCCAGAACAAGAAGGTTGCTGCGAGGGCGATTACTGCCAGGAAGACCTTCGGGCAGCGATCATAGCGAGTGGCGACGCGGCGCCAGTCTTTCAGGCGCCCGAACATGATCTCGATCCTGCTGCGGCGCTTGTAGCGGCGTTTTTCGTATCGCAGAGGCTTGTCGCGCGACTTTCGCCCCAGG
The DNA here is from genome assembly GCF_042089775.1 of Palleronia sp. Taxonomy (NCBI): domain Bacteria; kingdom Pseudomonadati; phylum Pseudomonadota; class Alphaproteobacteria; order Rhodobacterales; family Roseobacteraceae; genus Palleronia; species Palleronia sp. The sequence continues at coordinate 158 of NZ_JBELKF010000208.1, read as the reverse complement.
GGCCGAGGGCTATTCCCCTATGATTAGGCCTTCGCGGAGCCAGTTAGCATCATATCCGCGATCTCTCGGCAGCCGGTCGGCCGATGGCAGACTACCGATCAGGGCTCTGGCTCCGGTGTAGTCGCTGACCTGACCGGCCGTGATGAAGAACCTGATGG
>NZ_JBELKF010000207.1:0-3261 GCF_042089775.1 Palleronia sp. | reverse complement strand
CCGACTGGACCATCGTCACCCGCGTGACGAATACGGCGGCCGGCCTGTCGGGCCTCACAGGGCTGCAGACGCTCACGCTGTCCCGTCTGGGCAGCCTCACCTCGGTGGAGGGCCTGTCGGGCCTCATAGGGCTGCAGACGCTCACGCTGAAGAATCTTGGCAGCCTCACCTCGGTGGAATATACGCAAGCGGCGATCGCTCGGATGAAGTCCTCCGCGGACCTCGGTTCGATCCTGCATTTCGAAGAGGATACGGCCCTGGCCTCGGCGCGGGCGGCGGACGCGGCGCGTGCTCAGGGTGAGACCGGTCGCCTCTGCGGCTTGCCGATCCTGGTGAAAGACAACATCAACACGGTGGACCTTCCCACGAGCGGCGGCACGCTCGCACTGATGGGCAACCGGACAGAGACCGATGCGGGCGTCATGTCACGCCTGCGCAATGCCGGGGCCTTCCCGCTGGCCAAGACCAACCTGCACGAGCTGGCGCTTGGCATCACCTCGAACAACGCGGCGACGGGCCCGGTCCGCAATCCGCATGATCCGACTCTCATCGCGGGTGGGTCGTCGGGCGGCACGGCGGCCGCGGTCGCCTTGGGTATCCTGCCCGTCGGGCTGGGCACCGATACCGGCGGCTCCTGCCGCATCCCCGCCTCGCTCTGCGGCGTCACGGGCTTTCGTCCGACGACGGGGCGTTATCCGAGCGACGGCATCATCCCGATCTCCTCGACCCGCGATACGGCGGGCATCATCGGCCGGACGACCGACGACATCTGCGAGGTGGCACGGACCATCACCGAACGGGGTCAGCTCGAATGCGAGCAGATCGACATCCGCGACACCACCATCGGGATTCCCCGCCAGCGCTTCTTCGACGATCTCGAGCCCTATGTGGCCGGCGTCATCGAGGAGCAGATCGAGGCCCTGGGGCGGGCTGGCGCGACCATCCACGAGATCCCCTCGCAGGACATGTATAACATCTGGAAGCTGAACGACGCGTTCAGCTTCACGGTGGTGCTCTACGAGGTGATCCGCGAGCTTCCCGAATACCTCGCCGCACACGCGCCTCACGTCAGCCTCGAACAGCTGATCGAGCAGGTCGCGTCGCCCGACGTGGCGGGCCTGCTGCGCTCGCAGCTCGGGGATGACGCGGTCACGGAAGCGCAATACCAGGGCGTGGTTCGCAACAACCGGCTGGCCATGGGCGGGATCTACGAGGACATCTTCTCGAAGTTCAACCTCGACGCCATCCTGTATCCTACGACGCCGCTGACCGCGCGCCCCATCGGGCATGACGAGACCGTGGAGCTGAACGGGCGCCAGGTGCCGGTCTTCCAGACCTACTTCCGGAACTCGGATCTCGGCTCGAACCTCGGCGTGCCGGGCCTTTCGCTGCCCTGCCCGGTCTCGGGGCTGCCGGTCGGGCTGGAGGTTGCCGCCCTTGCCGGGGACGACCCGCAGCTGCTTTCGCTCGGCAAGGCCATCGAGCGCGTGATGGCGGACTGATCCCCGTCGAGCGGACCGCTTGCCGGTCCGCTCATTCGCCAGCGGACGCGCGTGCCCCGAACCGGGACGGTTCAGCCGCCGCCGATGATCCGGTCGAAGGTGCCCGCAGGCCCTGCCAGCCGCCACAGCTTCGCCGGCCGCCCGGCGCTGCGCCGGAGTTCGTCGGTTGGATTGATCAACCGCATCTCCGCCACCCGCCGCCGGAAGGCCGACTGGTCGAGCCGGATGCCCAGCACGCTCTCATAGGCGTGCTGCAGCTCGGTAAGTGTGAAGAGTTCGGGGAGCAGCATGGCGGGCAGCGTCGAGTAGGCCCCCTTCCCTCGCAACCGCGTCATCGCCGCCGCGACGATCGACCCGTGGTCGAAGGCGAGATCGCCGGGATCGGATGCGTCAATCAGCACGACCTCCGGATCCTCGGGCGCGAACTCGGACACCGGCAGCAGCGCCACCCAAGCCACCGAGAGCGACCAGCCGCGCGGGTCGCGATCGGCGCCCGAGAAGGTGCCGAGCTGCTCGAGGTAAAAGCCCCCCATCCCCGCCTTCTCGCGCAGGATACGCCGGATCGCGGCCTCCGCGTCCCGGTCCTCGCCAACATGGACATAGCCTCCGGGCAGTGCCAGCGCGTCCGCGAAGGGCTCGCGCGGCCGCCGGTGGACGGCGAGCTTGATCACACCCTCGTCGAGCACCAACACCACTGCGTCGACCGTGGCGATCGGGCGGGCCTCGCCGTTCTCAAGCGGGCTGTCGTCGGGCATGGGAGTGACCTGCATCTCGATTACGTCCTCCTACGTCTCGCATACATATTTGCAACTTGCAAGTAAGTCAGAAAGGCGCGATGCTGTTTGCGAAAATGTTTCGAAGGGGCTTCCGATGAGCGTGATCGACGCCGACGCCATTCTCTCCACCTCGCCGCGCGACGCCGCCCGGCTGCTCGGCGACGGGCCGAAGGCGGTCCGCCGCGCGTTCCACCAGCTGGCCTCGGAATGGCACCCGGATGTCTGCCGCGACCCGCGCGCCGGTGAGGTCTTCGCCCATCTCGTGAGCCTGCGCGACGCGCTGGCCCGGAGCCGCCCGGCGAGCCCGGCAAGGCCCGACCCCGCGATCCGGCTGGAGACGGTCGACGGCCGCAACATCGGCATGCGCCCCCTCGCGGTGACGCGCGGCGATCTCGGCCAGATCCTCGTGGGGCGCGGGACGGTGACCTTCCTGCACGACGCGGACAATGCCGACCTCGCCGCCGCAGAGGCCGCCGCGATCCGCTCCTTCCGCTTCGCCGACGACCGCATGCGCCGGGAGATGTCGCGCTTCCTGCCGAAGCTCGCGCGCGAGATGCAGCTGAAGGACGGCCGCGCCGCGATCGCGGTCGAGCGCGGGCCCGACGACATCCTGCTCTCGGACCTGCTCGCCCGCGGCCCGATGGAGCCGGTCCACGCGGCCTGGCTCTGCTCGGGGCTCATGAACGTCGCGGCCTGGCTCGCCTGGTCGGGCATGACACATGGCGCCATCGACCCGCGCCACATCCTCGTCTCGCCCGCGGGCCACGACGTGAAGCTAGTGGGCGGCTGGGGCTTCGCCGCGCGCACCGGAAGCCGCCCCTCGGCGCTACCTGAGCGCACGCTCGCAGCACTCCCCGCCCTCGCCCTGCCCGGCGCCACGCTCACGCCGCAGACCGACCTCGAGCTCGTGCGGCTCACCGTCCGCGAGGCGATGGGCGATGCCTTCGGATCGCGGCTGAAAGGCCTCGGCGTGCCGGACCCGA
>NZ_JBELKF010000206.1:0-3263 GCF_042089775.1 Palleronia sp. | reverse complement strand
ACCGGGCCCTGTGGCTCGAGCTGAATGGGGCGGAGCGTTTCTACCTCAAAATGACTGATATCGAGGAGGCCGGTGAGGCCAAACTCGACCAGTTCCAAAATTTCGCCAAAGCGTTCCGGGTCGGCGACTATGACGACATGATGGCGTCGAAATCCCCGAACAACGCAAGGCTCAAGACCGCGATCAAGCTCGGCAAAACCTCCATGGCGGAGGGCAGCCCCTTCGGCCGGGACAGCATCGTTCGGCTCGCCCTGCGCGGGGTCTGGCGCATTGCCAAGGAGGACGAGGTCGATGACGTCTTGGAGGAACTCCGGGAGATGATCCCGGATTACTTGCGCAAGCGTGACACGCTTCGTCAGATCATCGCTTATGTGGCCGCTAAGCGCGAACACACGGAGCCCGACGAGGCGAGCGCGGCCCGGATCCTCGGGACCGCGATTCAGACGGAGCGGATCTGATGCGGGGGGTGGTACCGTGTCGGACCTGATCTCCCGCTTCTCCTCCCGCAACAAGCGTCTCTCTCACGTGTTCCTGAAGGACCGGCTTCAGGGGGCGGAGACCTATGACCGGATCGCCGGGTACTTCCGCTCCTCCGTGTTCGACCTGATCCATGAGGAGGTTAGCACGATCGGGCGTGTCCGGATCGTCTGTAACGCGGATCTGGACCCGCGCGATCTGACCGCGGCCACGCTCAGTCAGAAGGCGCGCGACCAGGCGCAGGTGGAACGGTGGCACGAGCAGGGCGACGAGATCGACGCACTCCTTGAGCGGCCTCGTTGGCGGCGTCTGCACCAGCTCCTGACCGCCGGGAATGTGGAGATCCGGGTCGTCTCGCGCGACAACGCCCCGTTCCTGCACGGGAAGGCGGGGGTGATTACCCGCCTGGATGGGACCACATCGAGCTTCATCGGGTCGATCAATGAGACCGCGAACGGCTGGGCCCAGTCCTACGAGATGATCTGGGAGGATCCGTCCCCGGAGGCGGCTACGTGGGTCCAGTCCGAATTCGACTGGCTCTGGAGGAAGGGGGTGCCGCTCTCCCAAGCGGTGATCGACGAGATCGGCCGGACCGCCGAGAAGGTGGAGGTGCAGGTCGAGGAGATGCGCGCGGACCCGGTCGGGCTCGTAAAATCCCTCACCGTCGAGAGTCCGCTCGCTCGCCGCGGCGAGGGGCTCGCCCCCTGGCAGAAGGCGTTCGTGAAAATCTTCACAGAGCACGATCAGAACTACGGGGCGGCCCGGCTCCTGCTCGCCGACGAGGTCGGCGTGGGCAAGACCCTGTCGATGGCGGCAACGGGGGCGCTGTCCGTCCTGATGGGACATGGGCCCTTCCTGATCCTGTGCCCCGCCACCCTCACCCTACAGTGGCAGATGGAGCTCTGGGACAAGCTTGGGCTGCCCTCCTGCGTTTGGGCCCGCGCGCCCCAGAAGGGGTGGGTCGATCACCGCGGTCACGTTTACCGGTCCCGGGGCCCCGAAGACGTGCTGCGCTGCCCCGCCCAGATCGGGATCGTGTCGACTGGGCTCTTGGTCCGGGGCGGCCCGGAGGCGGAGGCGCTGATGCGCGGGAATTATGGGATGATCGCGCTCGACGAGGGTCACAAGGCCCGGATTAAGCGCGGGATTGGGATGGAGGAGCCAGAGCCCGGCAAGCTTTACCGGGCGATGGAGCAGCTCGCTGGTCGGACCCGGCACCTAGTGATCGGGACTGCTACCCCGATCCAGACGAACCGGGAGGAAATCTGGGACCTGATGAGGCTACTGGCTTACGGTCAGGATCACGTCCTCGGCCGACCGAGCGCGTCGCGCTGGTGGGACCCAGAGCAGGCGTTGGACCTGATCGCCGGGAAAACGACCCTGCCGGACCCGGAGGCGGCTTGGCCATGGCTCCGGTCCCCACTCCCCCACGCGCGCGAGGCGGCCGTGTTCAGTGATATCCGGTACGATCTCCGGATACCTGAGGACGAGTTCTTCACCGACAAAGGGCCTTCCAGCCTGGAAGAGGACACCCGTGACACCCTTGAAGAGGTTCTGGAGATAGGGGAGATCGCCCGACGGCTCCCCTTCATGCGCTACCACAACCCGCTCGGCCGCCACGTGGTCCTGCGCCGGCGCAGCACGCTCGAGAAGGCAGGGCTGATGGACCGGATCGCGGTGAACATCCACCCGCAACCGGGGGCGGCCCCGGGCGTGTTCGAGCACAGCGCGGTCCGGACCCCGCATTTCTATGACCGGGCCTATGAGGAGGTGCGCCTGTTCACCCGGGCCATGAAGGCGCGCCAGAAGGGGACGGGGTTCCTCGGGAACCTGATGATGCAGCGGATCTGCTCCTCCGTCGCGTCGGGCATGGCGACCGCGACGAAGATGCTGGAGAGCCGCCGAGAGGGTCTTCTCCTTGAGGAAGGGGACGATCCGGACTTGATGGAGGAGATCGAAGCAATGGGGGCGGAGGCCTACGCCGCCGCAGTCGACCTGGAGGCGCAGCACCTCGAGCGGGTGCTGGAGATCCTCACCTCCGCCCGCCAGGAGGACCCCAAGGGGCGAGCCGTCCTGCACTATCTGGATCAGGAGGGGTGGCTGGAGCTCGGCTGCATCGTCTTCTCCCAGTATTACGACACGGCCCGGTGGGTGGGCGAGCTGGTCAGCGAGGCGCACCCGACCGACCCGGTCGCCGTCTACGCCGGGGTTGGCAAGTCGGGGATCCTGCTGGGCGGGAAGTGGCGCTCGATCGACCGGGAGGACATCAAGCGGGGGGTTAAGGAGCGCAAGCTTCGGGTCGTCTGCGCGACCGACGCGGCCTGCGAGGGGTTGAACCTGCAGACCCTCGGCACCCTTATCAACGTGGACCTCCCCTGGAACCCGTCCCGGCTGGAGCAGCGGATCGGCCGGATCAAGCGGTACGGGCAGCAGCGCCGCGAGGTGGACATGGCGAACCTAGTCTACGCGGACACGGTGGACGAGAAGGTGTACCAGCGCCTCTCCGAGCGTATGCAGGACAAGTACGACATCCTAGGCTCCCTGCCGGACACGATTGAGGACGACTGGATCGAGGATATCGAGCGGGTCGAAGAGGAGCTGAAGAACTTCACGAGGCCGGAGAGCCCGTCGGACGTTTTCAGCCTACGCTACGGGGACTTCCTGAGCGTGGGTGGGGACGACAAAGGCTGGGAGGTCTGGACCAAAGTGGTGGCCCGGCGAGACATCGAGGAGCGGCTGATGCAGCCTTGGACCTCACAAAAGGCCGGTAGGAGCATTTAGGGGCG
>NZ_JBELKF010000205.1:0-3269 GCF_042089775.1 Palleronia sp. | reverse complement strand
AGTCCGCGGGAGTCTGATAACCGAGCGCCGAATGGGGCCGGGTTGCGTTGTAGTCGGCCACCCAGCGGGCGACGACCTCGCGGGCGTGGTCAAGGCCGAAGAACAGCGTCTCGTTCAAGAGCTCGTCGCGCATCTTCGAATTGAAGGCCTCGCAGATCCCGTTCTGCATCGGCTTGCCCGGCGCGATGAAGTGCCAGGGCACATCGGTTTCTTCGCTCCAGGCCAGCATCGCGTTCGAGGTGAACTCGGTCCCATGGTCGCTGACGATCAGGCCGGGCTTGCCGCGCCGGGCGATGAGGGCTGTCAGCTCCCGCGCAACGCGCCGGCCCGAGATCGAGGTGTCGACCACGGCGGCGAGGCATTCCTTGGTGACGTCGTCGATCACGTTGAAGATCCGGAAGCGGCGCCCTTGGGCGAACTGGTCGTGGACGAAATCGACCGACCAGCGCGCGTTCGGCGCGGCGACCGTCAGGAGCGGCGCCCGCGTGCCCGTCGCCTTCTTCCGTCCCCGCCGCTTGCGCACGGACAGCCCTTCCTCGCGGTAGAGCCGCTGGGTGATGAGCGACAACCAAGTTGGCCGCGAACGTCAGCCAAGTTGGCCGGTGGCCCCAGGCGGAGGGAGGGCGTAGCCCGACCGTAGACTGGGGCCACCGGCTTCGCTCTCTTCTGGGGGGTGGGTGCTGGCCGCTGCGGGCCGGTAGGGTCGAGATCTCTGCAACCAAACGGAGATACGACCGTGCCGGGCAAACCCGTCACCGACCAGCAAGTGAGATTATACATGACCGACCGTCTCCAGCACAGCCAGCGTGTCGCTGCCGCCCGCGCGGGGTTCAGCGAACGCACCGCCCGCAGGATCGAGGCTGATCCGCGCCTTCCCTCCCAACGCAAGCCCTCCCGGGGCCGCACCGTGCCCGATCCGCTTGCTGCAGTATGGGAACCGGTGCTGCTGCCGATCCTCGAGCGTGATCCTGCAGTTCAGGCCGTCACCTTGATGCGGCACCTCCAGTTGACGCGTCCCGAAGCCTTCCCGGACGACCGCGTGCGCCGGACGCTTGAGCGCCGGGTGCGCGACTGGCGGGCTTTGCACGGGCCAGAGCGCGACGTGATCTTCCGTCAGACACCCGAGCCGGGGCGCATGGCGCTGTCCGATTTCACCGACGCCAGCACCTTGGGTGTGACGATCGGCGGGCAGCCTCTCGAACACCGCCTTTATCATTTTGTCCTGGCCTACAGCAGTTGGGAACATGTCGCCGTGGTTCTGGGCGGCGAGAGCTTCACCGCGCTGGCCGAGAACCTGCAGAATGCCCTCTGGACGCTCGGCGGGGTGCCGCATGAACATCGCACCGACAGCCTCTCGGCGGCATACCGCAACCTTGACGCCGCAGCCGCGGAGGATGTCACCAAGCGGTATGAGGCCTTCTGTGCCCATTACGGCATGCTCGCCAGCCGCAACAATCGTGGCGAGGCGCATGAGAACGGGTCGGTCGAGGCGCACAACAACCACCTCAAGGTGGCGCTCGACCAGGCCTTGATCCTGCGTGGCTCCCGGGACTTTGCCGATCTCGCCGACTGGCGGCGCTTCGTGGATGAGCTCGTTGCTCGCCGGAACCGGCGGCGGGAGGCTGCCCTGCGCATCGAGATGGCGGCGCTCAAGAAGTTGCCTGCCCGTCGCACGACCGACTTCACCGAGGTGGTTGCGCGCGTGACGAAGACCGGGGGCTTCCTGGTTCACCAGGTCTTCTACTCCGCGCCCTCGCAACTGATCGGCCAGCGGCTGCGGGTTCATGTCTATGATGACCGGATCGAGGCTTTCCTCGGCGCTACCCATGTCGTCACCCACCCGCGGCGCCGCGGTCGTGAGGACGGCCTGCGCGTCCATTGCGTCAACTATCGCCATGTCATCCACGCCCTGCGTCGCAAGCCCCAGGCACTGGCAGGCTCGGTCTATCGTGATAGCCTGTTCCCGCGCTCGGAATACGCCGAGGCCTGGACCGCACTCTCGGCCGCCTTGCCACGCCGCGACGCCTGCCGAAGGATGGTCGATCTGCTCTGCCTCGCCCATGACGAGGGCTGCGAGGCCGAACTGGCATTCCTGATCGCCGACAGCCTCCGTCAGGGCGAACTGCCCGAGGCCCGCAGGTTGAAGGAGCGGTTGGAGCCGCCGCAGCGGGCCCTCCCGGACGACACGCCCGTCGCGCTGACAGAGCTGGCTAGCTTCGACGCGCTGCTGGAGGGTCGCGCATGACCGCCCCCGCCGCACCGCGCCCCGTCGATGTCCACGCGCTGCCCACCATGCTCACCGCGCTGCGTCTGCCAAGCTTCCAGCGCCATTGGCAGGCACTCGCGGACCGCGCCGATACCGAGGGGTGGCCCGCCTCCCGCTTCCTCGCGGCCTTGGCCGAACTGGAACTGGCCGAACGGGATGCCAGGCGCATCCATCGCCACCTCCAGCAGTCCCAATTGCCCGGAGGCAAAACCCTTGGCACCCTCGACTTCAAGGCCCTGCCCGGGGTGACCAAGGCCCGGATCGAGGCACTGACCGCAGGGGATTGGATCGAGACCGGCGCAAACCTCATCGCCATCGGCAACTCGGGCGCAGGCAAAACCCATGTCTTGTGCGCCATCGGGCATGCCCTTGTCGAAGCCGGCAGGCGCGTTCTCTACACCAGCACGACCGACATGGTGCAGAAGCTCCAGGCCGCCCGCCGCGACCTCGCCCTCGAGGCCGCTCTCGCCAAGCTCGACAAGTTCGATCTCATCATCCTCGATGACATTACCTATGCCCAGAAGGATCAGGCCGAGAGCTCCGTGCTCTTCGAACTGATCGCCCGGCGCTACGAGACCAGAAGTCTCGCCATCGCGGCCAACCAACCCTTCAGCGCATGGGACAAGATCTTCCCGGACCAGGCTGTCTCCGTCGCTGCGATCGACCGCCTCGTTCACCACGCCACCATCCTCGAGATGAACGGCGACAGCTACCGAAGGAGGGCCGCAGCCGGGCGACAATCAGCCAAGCTTGACGCCGGAGCGACAACCTCCAGCGACAACCTCGAAGCCAACACCAGCGACAACATCAGGGAGGACACAACCACCTAACCATTCCGATCGCAGCGGTCAGAACCGGCCAACTTGGTTGTCGGAACAGGACAAGGAGGTTGACGCTCTACACCCTTTTGCGCGCGCGTGCGCAGTTGCGCGCCGAGTTGGCTGAATTGGATGCGACAATCGCGGATCTGGCAAAACAAGATGACGTTTGCCGTCTGATGATG
>NZ_JBELKF010000204.1:0-3285 GCF_042089775.1 Palleronia sp. | reverse complement strand
CAGGATGGCGACGACGCCCTCCCCGTCCGTGTCTATGGGCTCACCCGCCCCGATGGCGAAACCACCTTTCTGTAACGATAGAGCATCCCCATGCAGATCCACTACTTCATCCGTGAATATTCCGAGGGCTTCGAGTTTCCCGAGGCCCACATGTTCACCACTGAGGCCGAGGCCCGGCAGACCATGATTGCCGAGGCCTATGACGCCGCGCAGACCCATGACGGCTTCGTCTGTATCCCGGGTTGCGACGACGAACCTCTGGCCCGCGAGGACGTTCCCGAGGACGTCACCGGCCTCGACGTCGAGTGGGAGGGTGGCGGCTTCGACTGCTTCCGTCTCAAGGTGCAGGAGGTCGAGAAACCCGCTCGGCCGTTCGACCTGACTTTCACCCGCAACGACACCGAGGGTCAGCTCGCCGTCATCTGGGACGCCCTCGCCGGCTTCCGTGAGGACTGCATCCCCGAGGGCGAGGAGCTCTATAACGCTCAGTGGGACGAGATCACCACCGCCATGGCCTTCATCACCGAAGACCTCGAGCACTCGTATCTGCTCCCCGAGATCGCCAGCCACGACGTCCACATGGTTGGACTCTGGAAGCTCGACGTATCAAACAACGATACGCGACTCGGCTACTCCGACTGGGTCCGCACCAAGATGGAACATGAGGACAGAGCAGATGACGGACAGACTGAAGCAAGCACTGGAGATCTTGAGAAGCTCTCCTGACGAGCACTCGCTTCACGCAGCCATCGAGCTGATCGAAGAGGAAACGGGAGACAGACGGACCTTCGTCCACGAGTACAGCCTTTCCTTCTTCGTCTACTCCTACGAGAGTAACCCGGAGAACATCTCTAAAGAGAGCATCGCGAAAGGCCTCAAGAACACCCTCGATGATCTAAAGTTCGACAACGTCGAGATCGCCGGCGTCTGTAGCTATGTCGGGGTTTCACCGAGTCTCTCGAACCAGCTGCCCGACTGATGGGGCCGGATCTGGAAGTCCTTATCTGGGATCTCAGCCAGGAGATGAACATCCCAGAGAAGGAGATCGTCCTTATCTACCAGCAGACCGAGCAACACCATGACCAGCCGTGGTATGTCGGCGCCGGGATGGTTGACCCTCGTCACAACCTGGTCGTGAGCCACCGCGAACACGCTCGGGGCATCAGCCCCGAAGCTGCCATCACCAACCTCAAATGGAAGCTGCAATTCCGCAAGCCCTGAGAGACCACCAGTTCCGCCTCACCGCGGAACTGGTCACCCTAACCATCTGACTTGGGAGAGATAGAATGAACCGCGCCCCGACGCCGGGGGAGTTCGCAATGCAGTTAGCGGCCCAGTATGGACCGCCACCTGACCCCAACAACCCGTTCAACGACCGCCAAGGATTCGCGGCCAGACAGCTCACCCTGCTGGCCGTGTCCCAGACCTATGGCCTCGAGACCCCCATCGGCCGCTTGGCCAAACTTCTCGCTCACCTCGAGAGGGTCACCCACCCTCTCAGACCCATCCCCATGGATCGCGACCTGTCTACCAGACACATGGAAAGACTGAAAGCGATTTTTGACGAAATCCTTCAGGAGTTTTTCCCAGATGCCGAAGAATCGTAATCAGATTATCGAGCTGATCCGTAACCTGCGCGCCAAAGCACAGAACGCGGCATCAAGCGAGAGCGAGACGATCGCTGCGAGCCAAGCCGCGGCTCGGCTGCTCATGCAGCACGACATCACCGAGGCCGAGCTGGCCCAGATCGGCCGCGAGGGCATGAAGATCGGTGGCTTCGACGAAGGTCGCAAGCTGCTGCATCCGATCCTGAAGCGCGCGTGGTTCGGCATCTCGAAGCTGACCGAGACGAAGGCGTGGAACGACCAAGGCACGCTTCGCTTCGCCGGGCTCGAGAGCGACGTCGAGATGGCCGTCTACCTCGCCGAGATGATCCAGTCGGCGGGCGAGCGGTCGTGGAAGACCTACCGCCAGAGCTGCCGCCGCGCCCACCGTCTGAGCTACATGCTTGGGTTCGGCACCACGATCTCCAACCGCCTCAAGGAGATGGCCGATCAGCGCAACGACGCTCGTGGCACCGGCACCGCCCTCGTCGTCCAGAAGGCGGCGATGATCGACGAGCTGCTCTCCGAGACCTCGACCGTCCTCGTCCCGCGGCGGAAGACCAAGACCCGCGTCTGCACCGATGACTACAAGGCCGGAGGCAACGCTGGCTCGAAGGTCAACCTCGGTCGACCGGTGGGGCGGCAGGCGGGGGCGACAGCCCGCATTGCATGAAGGCCACCGTCATCACTGACGCATCATGGTGTCCCAACACGAAAGCCGCCGGCTGGGCCGCATGGGTCAAGGCCGACGGCTACCCGAGCCGCGGCTTCTCGGGGGTCGTGCAGCAACTCTGCAAGTCCTCCAACGAGGCCGAGATCATCGCCGCTGCGGCAGGAGTTGGTGTGGCCTTCAGGGCCTACGGCGCCACTCGGATCCTCATCCAATCCGACTGTGACGTCGTGGGCCGCGAAGTCTGGAAACACCTGCCCGAGGACGTGCGGCTGAACTGCGCGGTTCGCTACAAGCACGTCAAGGGCCACACCGAGATCGACGACAAGCGATCTTGGGCGAACCGATGGTGCGACGAGCACGCCAAGATCGCCATGAAGCATCTGCGCGTCCTCCTCTGAACGCCTGTCCCCCAGACAGACAAGCCCGGCGTCTCCCTGAGACGCCGGGCTTTCTTTACCTCGATCATCAATCACCCTTTCAGGAGCTTCACCCATGCTCATGCACAAGCCTGACCACACCACGCTGGTTGGGGGCGTCATCCAGAACATCGCCCTCAAGGTCGAAATGAATGCGACCCTGTTCTCGACCGTCATCAACGGCATCTACTCGGACAAGATCTCGAGCCCCATCCGCGAGATCTGCACCAACGCCTTCGACAGCCACATCGCCGCCGGCAAGGCCCACGTCCCCTTCGACGTCCATCTGCCCTCGCTCTGGGAGCAGGTGTTCTGGGTCCGTGACTACGGCACCTCGATGAGCCACGAGGTGATCGAGACGCTCTACTCGACCATGTTCGCCAGCTCGAAGCGCGACGGCAATGACCAGGTGGGCATGCTGGGCCTCGGCAAGATGTCTCCCTTCGCCTACACCTCCGGCTTCACCGTCACCTGCTTCAAGGACGGCGAGGAGCGCACCTACTCCTGTTTCCTCGGCGAGGACGGCACGCCGGGCATCGCCCTGCTGGGCCGGGCGCCGACGACTGAACCTGACGGCGTGAAGGTCTCCTTC